>CBDTZF010000035.1:0-12611 GCA_965364825.1 uncultured Rhodocyclaceae bacterium
CTTTGGCTGGATGAACAGGCAGCACGTGATATGCCGCCAACCCGACCGCCACCGCAAGCTCAGGCGCCGTCGCCCGCGGTAGCGAACGTCCTGGCGCCTTCACCGCCAGCGCCCAGCACTGGCGGTATTCGCAAATGCGTCTCCCGAGCCACCGTTGTCTATCAGGATGCCCCATGCGGCAACACCATTGCCGCGCGGCTTGAGGGTGGCTCCCTGTCGGTGGTTTCCCCGCCACCGCCCACCTTGCAGGTGGTGCAAGTCAGGTCGGATGGGCGTGTCGGCGTCATCGAAAACTCGCGGTCACACCGCAGCGAGCCCAATGAATGCGCTGCGTTGCGAAGGCGCATCAAGAACATCGATGCGCAAGCCCGCCACCGATCGACCAATTCCCTGACTGAAGAAAGACGGAAAAAGAGGGAGCGGATGGCGACCTTGCGGTGCCCGGAATTGGATTGAGTTTTCGCGTGCAGCTGGCGCCTAGATCAACACCACGAGCGCGAATATACGGCGGACGACGAACCAGTCCCCGCTTGCACGACTACGATTCTTCACCCTTCCCACTAAGCGCCTCAACCACGCCGAGTTCGATCGCCGCGGGCGACGTGGCCGGCATGTCGACGAAATGGACATGGTCGATATCTGGCACGGCGGGCCGCTGTCGCATCCGCCATAAAACGAACACGGTGAACGGGAACGAAATCGACGCCACGTAGAGGAACAGTCCCTCGACGCCGAGCCAATCCATGGCCGCAGCCGCGAGCGCGGGGCCGACCATCGCGCCCAGCCCCCATGCGAGCAACATGCTACTGACCATCGGCACCATCTGCTCAGGTTGCGCGTGGTCGCCCGCGTAGGCAACGCAGAGGGCGTACACGGAAAGCGCCACGCCGCCGAGCAAAAATAACAGCGGCAAGAGAACAACGGTTTCGGGCGCACCCTGCAACCAGATGACGAGCGAAATGGTCCCCCCGAAAAAGCTCGACCCGGCGATCAAACGGCGCCTATCGCCGCGGTCGGACCACAGTCCGAGTGGCCACTGGAAAATCAAGCCGCCCAGTTGCAGCGCCGGAAACATCAACACCACCTGCGCAAGTCCGAGACCAATTCCTTCGCCATAAATGGGCACCAGCGACAACAGCGGCCCGTTGATCGCGCCCACTGCCAAGCTACCGAACAGCGCCACCGGGGCCAGTCGATACAGTTCGCGCACGCCCAGCGGCTTGAAGCCCGCCGCGATCGGGCTGGCGCTTCGGGTGGTCGCCACCGGCAGCAAGGAAAGCGAACACAGCGCGCTGACAAGCATGAATGCCCACGGACCGGCCAGTGCCATCGTGGCGAGCACGAGCGGCGCGCCGACCAGTGTCACCCGGGTGCACACCGTGTAAAAGCCGAGCACCCTGCCGCGTTTCAGCGGCGGTGTGCGATCGGCGATCCAGCTTTCCGCAATAGCCATCAATCCCGCAATACAGGCACCCGTAATCAAGCGCAGGCCGATCCATGCGAGCGGCGAGCTAAAGGCGGCAAACGCCAGCACCACCGCTGCCAGCGTCGCCGCCAGCGCGGCAAAGGCGCGCACATGGCCGACGCCGGCGATCAGGCGGTCGATGAAGGAACAGCCGAGCAGGAAACCGGCGCCATAGGCGGCGGTCACCCAGCCGATCATCTGCAAGGGAAAATTCTCTGCCGACATGCGCAGTGGCAGAAGCACCAGCAGTAACCCGTTGGCGCCCTGCAAGACTGCAGAGCCCGCGATCACAGCGGTGACGGTGAGGTAGGGATTGAGCATGGCCCGGCAGCTTACCGCCTGCGCGCATGCAATGAAACGACGATCTGCCGACGATCAGGGCGAGCGCATGAACGCCGGTGCGCTCGCCGTCTTTGCTTGGCGCCCGTGCGGCCTCACTCCGGCGCGTTCGCTCGCAGCACCTTGCGGCCAGCGCTGTCGAGATCGTCCGCCCAATCGCGCAAACGATTCCGCAGATGCTCGTGCTGCGCGGGCGTGGCGGCATCGATGAGCGCCACCATCAAGCGGATGCTGGCCTCGCGCTGTCGAGCGAATGCCGCCACCACTTCGGGGCTGCGGTCGCGGCGCCAGTCGCTAAACCAGCGCTCGAGCCGCTCGCGCTGTTCGATGGCGTTCTCCCGCGGATCGCCGCCCAGCGCGGCGAGCAGGCTTTTCAGCCGACGCTCACGCTCGACGATCCACAGGCCGTCATCGAAGCCACCGCGGTCGATCGTGTGCGCGATCACTTCGCGTTGCACCGCCGAGACGCTGCCAAACCAGTCATCAACCGAATCCTCGATGCGCTCGCGCCGGCGCTGCTGTCGCTCGGCAACGGTTCCTTCCAGATGTTCGTCGGCATACTCGCTTTGACGCTCGGCCACCCGCGACGCGACGCGCTCCAACTCGGCCGGTGTGAGCGGCGGCAGTTGTGGCAACAGCGCCTGCGCAAAGCGCGTCGACACCATATCGGCATGCGCTTCCAGCGCCGCCACCAACTCGCGCGCATCGTCCGCCATGAACGGTCCGGCGAGACGCTGATCGGCATCGCGCAACAACGCTACCAGCGCCTCGCGCGGCGCCCCCGCGTGCCACACATGCACTTCATCCAGCGCTCGCTCGACCGCGGCGTGATGTTCGCTCGGCAGATCGAGATGACTGTCGATCCACCAACCGGCCAGCGTCGGCGCATTGCGGTAACCCATGGAAACACTGCTGCAGCCCGCCAGTGCGGCAAGCAAAAGCAGCGTCAGCGTGAGTCGCAGGGCGTCGATCGTTTGGCGCATCGAAAATGTCGTCAACGGGAGCGACGCATGGCGCATGAGCAACAAGTTGCACACGCTACGCAATGCGCGACTCTCCCCGCGTATTCAGACGGTCAGCCCGGTCGCCTCATCCACACCGAGCATCAGGTTCATGCACTGGATCGCGGCGCCCGAGGCGCCTTTGCCGAGGTTGTCGAGGCGGGCGGCGAGGAGGATATGGTCGGCGTGGCCGAAGGCGAAGATTTCGGCGCGGTTGGTGTCGTTGCAGCTGGTGGCGGGCAGGAAGCCATTGTCGAGCATCAGGGACGGGTCGGCAGGCATGACCTGGATGAAGGTTTCGCCGGCGTAGTACTCGGCGAAGAAGTGCCGCAGGTCGGCGGCGGCGACCTTTTGCTTGAGCGCGCGCGGCAGCAGCGGCGCGGCGACCACCATGCCCTGGGCGAAGTTGCCGACGATGGGGGTGAATAGGGGTGAATGGTCCAGTCCGCTGAGCGCCCGCATTTCGCGCAGATGCTTGTGAGCGAGGCCGAGGGCGTAGAAGCGCGGACTTTTCATCGCGTCGCCGAGTGGGCCGGCGTCTTCGTAGCTGGCGATCATCTCCTTGCCGCCGCCACTGTAGCCGGTGATCGAGTAGGCGCTCACGGGATAATCGGCGGGCACGATGCCGGCCGCGACCAGCGGATGCAGGAGCATGATGAAACCGCTGGCATGGCAGCCGGGCACCGCCACCTTCTGTGCGTTGCGTACGCGCTCGCGATTGCCGGGGTTGAGCTCGGGCAGACCATACACCCAGCCGGGATGGGTACGGTGCGCGGTGCTGGCGTCGAGTAAGCGGGTGCGGGTGTTGTCGGGCTTGAGCAGCGCCGCCGACTCTATCGAGGCGGCATCGGGCAGGCACAGGAAGACCACGTCGGCAGCATTGATGAACTCGGCCTTGACGCTGGCGTCCTTGCGTTGGTCTTCGGGGATGGTGAGGATTTCGACGTCCGTGCGGCTTGAAAGCCGCTCATCGATCTTCAGTCCGGTGGTGCCGTGGCGGCCATCGATGAATACTTTGTAGGTCATGGCAAGCTCCGCAGAAAGTGCGCTGTTCCGGCCCTTATTCTAGCCCGGATCGCTACCCCATCAGCCGTGCGCGGCACCGGCCAGACCGGTCAGGGGACAACGAAAAAGCGGTAGCGGCGCGGCAATCCATCGCGCAGCGTGATGTCGGCTTCCGCGTCGGCTTGCGCCGGATCGCTGGTGAACACGCGAACTTGCGGCGACGGGCGGGCGAGCAGCGTGTCGGCGTCGCATTGCACCACACCGCCGGCGACCTGCACGTTGTGACATTTGGACAGCCAGGCCGGGCCGCTGACGGTGGCCTTGGCGGGCGCGGTATCGGGTGCCGCCGCGGCGCCGGTGGACCGGGGCGATACGGGCGTTTTTTCGGCAGGCACCCGTGGACCAAAGCGCGGTATTGGCGGCGCCGCCTGGGGTGTCGGCGCGATTGATCCTGCCGGCGAGGTCGTTACGGCCGTTTCTGCCGGTACGATCGGTGCTGCGGGCTTCGCCGGTGCGGTCGCTTGTGCCAGGTCTGCGCCGGGTAGCGTCGCGGGTGGCGCCTCGACCGCGGGCGCGACTGTTTTACTCGCCACTTGCACGGTTTCGGATGTCGGCAATGCGGCCTTGATCTTGTCCGTTGTCTGTTTGACCGTCGCGCAGGCGCTCGTCAGCCCGGCCGCAAGCAGGAATATCAGCGCCAACGGCGCACGTCGCCGTGCTGCGGTGTTCGCTCGAGAATGACGAATTGGCATGGTTACAGTGTACCGCGCGGGGAGAATCGGGTTGAGGGCGATCTCAGGGGGTGCCGAGCGGTGCAAGCTGGCCGGTTTCGTAAAAGCCATCGAGTTGCGCGCGCCACGGCGCGGTATCGATGCCCTGGCGGACCAGCCAGTCCGGATTGTAATAGGTATCGAGGTAGCGCTCGCCGCCGTCGCAGATCATCGACACCACGCTGCCGGCTTCGCCCTGTGCCTGCATCTGCGCGCACACCTGCAGCGCGGCGTGGACGTTAGTGCCGGTCGAGCCGCCGGTCTTGCGGCGCAGCAGGGTTTCGAGAAACTGGATGGTGGCGAGCGCGGCGGCGTCCGGCACCTTGATCATGTGGTCGATCACGCTGGGCACGAAGGACGGCTCGACACGCGGGCGGCCAATGCCTTCGATGCGCGAGCCGGCATCGAGGGTGAGCGTGCTGTCGCGCTGCTGCCAGGCGTCGTAGAACACCGAGTTCTCCGGGTCGGCCACGCACAGTTTGGTGTCATAGCACTTGTAGCGCAGATAGCGGCCGATGGTGGCCGAGGTGCCGCCGGTGCCGGCGCTCATCACGATCCAGCGCGGAATCGGCGCCGGCTCCACTGACATCTGCTCGAAAATGGATTCGGCGATGTTGTTGTTGCCCCGCCAGTCGGTTACCCGTTCGGCGTTGGTGAACTGGTCCATGAAATGCCCGCCCAGCGAGGCCGCAAGCTGCATGGCCTCGCCGTAGATGTCGCGCGTGGTGACCAGATGGCACTTGCCGCCATAAAAGGTGATCTGCGCGATCTTGTGCGGCGAGGTCGCCTGTGGCATGACGGCGATGAAAGGCAGGCCGAGCAGGTGCGCGAAGTAGGCCTCCGACACCGCGGTGTTGCCCGACGAAGCCTCGATGATCGGCGTGCCCTCGCTGATCCAGCCGTTGCACAGGCCATACAGAAAGAGCGAACGCGCCAGACGGTGCTTGAGACTGCCGGTGGGATGGGTCGATTCGTCCTTGAGGTAGAGCCGGACATCGCTCAGCGCGGGCAGGTCGACGGCGATCAGATGGGTGTCGGCCGAGCGCTGCACGTCGGCCTCGATCCTGCGGATTGCTGTGTTGGTCCATGAATCCATTGGTTGCGCCCTCTCGCCGGGTGTCGGTTGATTGCAGCGTCGGCCATACGATCCGCCCCACACCGCCGCAGCGGGCTTGCGGGATCACGGACGGCGGATCAGTTCGCCGCGCCGCCCGGACACGCCACCCGCTCAGAGGCGCAGATCGCCGGCCCGCTCGGGCTGATAGACAATGGTGTCGATCCGCACGCGCATCGACCCGCCGCCCGGGCGCGGCCACTCGATTTCCTCACCCTGCGACAGACCCAGCAGGGCGCTGCCGACCGGGGCAAGAATGGATATCTTCTCGCCACTGTCGTCCACGTCTTTCGGATACACCAGTGTCAGACGAAAGGTCTCCTTCGAGGATGACACGCTGAACTCGACGGTCGAATTCATCGTCACTACGTTCGGCGGCATATCCTTCGCCTCGACGATGTCCGCGCGCTCGAGTTCGGCTTCCAGCGCCGCCCTGCCGGGAAATGCTTTCGGCGGTAGCGACGCCAGCAGGCTTTCAAGCCGTTGTGCATCCACTTCCGAGATCGTGATGTTCGGTTGGGTACTCATGACTGCCTCACGCAATAAAGCTTACGACAACAAAGAAAACCGCCCCCTCGCCATGCGCGTCGAAACGCGTGCCGAACGACCGGGGACGGTGTGCAATGCAAAAAATGACAGTATACGCCGGTTGTTCCCCGAAGGCGCTGGACACGGCCCATCGCGGGCGCCAACATGCGGCCGCGCTTGTCTTCCCCAGCCGCGGCGCTACCCCGTCGAACCATCGGTCTGATCCAGCCACCCCGTTTGCCAGCATGCTGACTCTATGACCACGCCTGAGACCATGGGAATCTGGTTCGGATTCTCCAGCTCGTACTCCTATCTCGCGGTGATGCGCGCCAAGGCCGCCGCTCACGAGGCCGGTGTCACGCGGCGCTGGCGCCCCTCCCTGCTTGGCCCGGTATTCCTGAGCCTCGGCGGGAACCATTCGCCCATCAACATCTACCCGCCCAAGGGACGTTACATGTGGCGCGACATGGCGCGGCTGGCCGAAAAACACGACATCCCGTTCAAGATGCCGACGCAGTTCCCGCGCAATGGCCTGCTGGCCTGCCGCGCGGCCCATGCGGGACAGGACGAGGACTGGGTGGGGCCGTTCTCGCGCGCCAGCATAGCCGCCAATTTCGTCGAAGACCGCGACATCGGCGAGCGCTCGGTGATCGCCGACATTCTCACCGGCCTCGATCTGCCCGCCGACAGCTTGCTTGAACGCGCCGTGAGTCCGGAGAACAAGGTGTCGCTGCGCGCGCAGAATGAGCAGGCTGGCAAACTGGGTCTGTTCGGCGCACCCAACTTCATGGTCGATGGTGAATTGTTCTGGGGTAACGATCGGCTGGACGATGCGCTCGTCTAGGCCAAGCGCAGCGCCGCATGATGCGCGGAGTCAACAACAGATAGTAGGGTGCAATAAGCGAAGCGCATTGCACCAATTAACCGTCGCACGGTGCAATGCGCTTCGCTTATTGACACCCTACAACGCGGTCACAGCGCTGCCGGCCAAGTATCCTACAGCCGAATCAGCGCGCCGCCGAGTGCAATCAACGCCGACACCACGCAGACCGCCAGCACCAGCGGCCGGAAGCGGTCGCCGATGCGCCGTCCGAGTGGCCGGCCCAGCCAGAAGCCGACCAGCACCACCGGTACGAAGGTCAGGCTCACCCATGCCATGGTGGCGTCGAGACGGCCGATGGCGACATAACTGACCAGCGAGAACACACTGCTGACAGCGAAGAACCCGGCCAGATTGGCCCGCACCGTGTCCGGCGCACCATGCTGCATCACGATCACCATCGGCGGGCCGCCAATCGCCGTGGTGGTGCCGGCCACGCCGGAGGCAAAGCCGGCCAGCCCGAGGCGCAGCGGGGTGGCCTCGAAGGTCTTGCCAAAGCGCGACATGAGCACCGCCACCAGCACCATGCCGGCAATCATCAACTGCAATACGCCCGTGGAAACTTCGGTCAGCACCCACGCACCCACCACCGTACCGGGCACGCGCGCGAGCAGCGGCCACACCATCGTGCGCCAACGCACCCGCGCACGCAGATTCCACAGATTGAGCGAACTGAGTACCAGCCCGACCACCGTCAGCAACACCGGCATCCACTCCGGCCGCAACAACACCGCCACCGGCGCGGCGAGCAGCGCAAAACCGAATCCCAGCGCAGTCTGCACGACGCAGCCGACAATCAGCAGGGCGGCGATGATCCACCAGGCAAGGTCAAACATGAGCGGGTACACCGAGGGAAGCAGGCTGACATTGTAGGCACGCGGGCGCCCACAACCTATAATCAGAAAACCCTGATAGACCGGAATCCTGCCATGCGCCGCCTCCTTCTCCTTGCCCTCTCGCTGCTTGTCTCGAGCACGCTGCATGCCGAAGTGGTCGATATCGACAGCGCCGAACTGTCACGCCTGCAGGCCGCGGGTGTGGCCGTCGTGGATGTGCGCACGGCGCCTGAATGGGACGAAACCGGTGTTGTGCCGGGTAGCCATCTGCTGACCTATTTCGATGCGCACGGCGCGGCCGAGCCGGAACACTGGCTGCGCAAGCTGCAGGCGATCGCGAGCCCCGATCAGCCGGTCGTGGTGATCTGCCGCAGCGGCCAACGCAGCCGCGCGGTGAGCCGCTTCCTGTCCGAGCAGGCCGGTTACACCACCGTGTACAACGTCGATCGCGGCATCATCGCGTGGCTGGACGCCGAGCGTCCGGTGGTCGCTACGGGCAACGCCGCCTCGAGCTGCGACCGCGCCAGCACCTGCTAAGGAAGTCGCCGCGCGCATTGCAGTGTAAGCGCGCCACCCACTCGACGGTCTGATTCCACAAGCCGACTTTTTTGTGGAGATCGACATGACAGAACCCGCCGCGCACCCCGACGCCGTCAACATCGTGGTCTATCGCTGGGCCGGTCAGTGGGGGCCGTTCAAGGTCAGGATTCCATGCGGCGAGTGCGCCCTCACCCGCGATGTCATTCAGGACACGCTGGCGCATGAACTGGACGGCATCGCGGTGACCATGGAAACGCGCGACTGGCTCAGCCATTGGTGGGAGCCGCTCGCCAGGGGCGGCTGGCATGCGCCGATCGTGATGGTCGAAGGCAAGGTAGTGAGCCAGGGCGAGGCGCTCAATCGCGGCGTGCTCACCCAGGCGGTGATCAATGCCGCGGCGTCACGCGTGCCGCTCGAAGGTGACCACCTGTTCGGCAAAGCCACCTGCCCGCACTGCCAACGCGCAAAAAAGTATCTCGAAGAAGCGAATATCGAGTACCGCTATCACGACGTGGTGCGCGAGCCGCGCGCACTGTACGAGATGTTGGCGCGCGTCAAACCGATCATCGGCCCGCGCACGCCGGTGACGGTGCCGCAGATCTGGCTCGACGGCCACTACATCGGCGGCGCCGACGAGCTGTCGCAGCGTCTGCACTGCCAGGTCGAACCCAACCCGGAACGCGGCCGGAACTCGCTCTCGCCGCACGCGGCTTAAAGTCCATCGACCGACGCCCTGCGAGCGCGCAGCTATACTCACTGTGAGTTTCCGCCATGCGCGCCCGATGTGAACATTTTCCTGTCCTACGCCTCGCCCTATCGCGCCATCGCCGACGACCTGTGTTGCCGGCTGCAGGCGGCCGGGCACGCGGTGTTCTTCGACCGCGAAGACCTGCCCGCCGGCGAAAGCTTTGACGATCATATCCGGCGCGCGATTGACGATTGCCAACTGTTCATCTTTCTGGTCTCGCCCGAGGCCGTCGCGGACGGCCACTACACCCGCACTGAACTGAAAATCGCCAGCCGCAAGTGGCCGACACCGGGCTGGCATGTGCTGCCGGTCATGGTCGCCGACACGCCGCTGGACACCATCCCAGCCTATCTGCGCGCGCTCACGCTGATGCAGGCGGAGGGCAATCTTGCCGCCGAGGTCGTTTTCGAGGTCGAAACGCGGGTGCGCGAATCGGGCACTGCGCCGGCCGCGATCGAGGTGCCCGCCACACCCACGCCGCAGGGCGCGCACTATCGCTCGCTGCAACTGCGTTTCGATCGCGCCGATCCCGACGGCTACGCGGTGGGCGTGCCCGAATCACCCGCCGGCGCCCATGCGGCGCAGGCCTGCGCGCTCACCCCTGCCGATCTCGAACACACGTTGTGGGCCGATGCGGTGCCGATCGCCGGTTCGGCGCGGCGTGCCACGCCCGGGTTCGCCGCGCGCCTGCCGAGCGCCGCCGGCGCGCGCGCGGTGGGTGAAGCGCTTCACGCGGCGCTGTTCAATTCGCCCCTGCGCGACTGCCTCGCCGACAGCCTGCGCGCCATCGACCCGCAGCGCGGCGAGGGCCTGCGCTTCGTCATCAACACCACCGCAGCGCCCGACCTCGCGCGGCTGCCGTGGGAATTTCTCTACAGCCCGGCGCAGGACGATTTCCTCTTTTCCGACCGCATGAAACCGGTGGTGCGCTGGCTCGATGTGGACACGCCGTCACCCACGCTCAGCGTCGAGCCACCGTTGCGCTTGCTGATCGCGGTGGCCGCGCCTGGCGACCGCGCCGATCTACAGGTGGGCGAAGAAATCGCGCACCTCGACCGCGCCCTTGACGCGCTGGCTGAAGCCGGCACGATCGAAACCACACGTCTCGAACACGCCTCGCTCGAACGCCTCGACAACGCCCTGCTGGAAACGCGCCCGCACGTGCTGCATTTCATCGGCCACGGCGATTTCGTCGACGATGAGGGCGTGCTGGTGCTCGAATCGGACACCACGTCCGGCGCCGCCGACACCATTGCCGGGCGCCAACTCGCGGTGCTGCTGCGTAACCACCTCACTTCGCTGCGGCTGGTGTTTCTCAACAGCTGCATGGGCGCCACCGCCTCGGCGCGCGACCCGTTCGGCGGCGTCGCGCAAAGCCTGATCCGGCGCGGCATGCCGGCGGTGATCGCGATGCAGTTCCCGGTCCCCGACGCTGCCGCGGTGGTGCTGGCAAAACACTTCTACCGCTACCTCGCCGCCGGTCAGCCGGTGGATGCGGCGCTCACCTCGGCGCGCGCGTTTCTCTACGCCCGGGGCTATGCCGTGGAATGGGGCGCGCCTGCGCTATACATGCGCACCCCGAACGGCCGACTGTTCGATCTCGCGGCGCCGCGAGTTGCGCCAGCGCCTGTCGCCGACGAAATGGCCGCGGCGCCGCCGGCCAGCGTCCCACCCGCTGCCGCGACTGCGCCACCACGATCGGGACGCGGCGGACGGTGGATGATGCTCGCGCTGGGTGCCGTTTTGATCGGCGCAGCGAGTCTGTGGTGGCTGGGCGCCGAAGCGCCGTCAAAGGGCGTCGCACCGCCGCCCATCAGTGGCACGGAGTCGCCCATGCCGGCGCCGCCACCACCGGCGCCAGTGGTTGTTGCGCCGCACCCCCAACCCGCGCCGACGCCGCAACCGATACCGGCGCCCGAACCCGATCCCGAACCCGTCGTCGAGCCGGCGCCCGACCCCATCGATCAGGCGCTGGTCGATCTGCAGGCGGGCGACACCTTAACTGCTGCCCACATTCTTTCCGATCTGCGCCAACAGGATTCCACCGCGCTCTCGGCCGAGGCGCTCGGCAGCCGCCTGCCCGAACTCGCCGACGCGCTCGCCACGCGCGCCACGCAGGCCTTCGACAACGGCGAGGTGGCGCTCGCACTCAGCCTCGCCGACCATTTCAAAGCCGTGGCGCCCGACGACACCCGCCTTGCCGGCACGGTGCTGGGCAGCCTCTTTGGTGACGGGATGCCGAAAGATGTCGACATCAAGCCCGCGGCGGGCGACGGCAGCGAACGCATGACCTATGTGGTGCGCCGCGGCGACACCCTGTGGGCCATCGCACGGCGGCTACTGGGCGATGGCGAACGCTGGCGCGAGCTGCGCGACGCCCACAACCAGGCCCTGTCGAAGTGGTCAAAGCTCGGCATCCCCGCGCCCGATGATGCAACCGCGATCGAAGACGCCGACGACCTGATGCCGGGCCAGCGGCTGATCGTGCCGTTGAGCCCGACCACCGGCGCCAATACCATCGAGTATCACGTCGCGCCGGGCGAGAGCCTGTCGCGCATCGCGCAACGCATCTACGGCGACGCGCGTTTGTGGCGGCAGATTCAGCGGGACAACGCCGGCCGCGTGCCCGATCCGGATCGCATCTTGCCCGGGCAAATCCTCATTTTGTATCCTGCACGGCCTTAGCGTGAAATAACGCGATGTACCGATGGCGTAGGGCGGGGTTCAGCCGGCCATCGGTACATCGCGGGGCGTTGTGGCGGGCTGAACCCCGCCCTACGTATTTTGCGCGAATGTCGTCTTTCATGGTCAGGGGTGTGGGGGCGCCAACCGCCATGACCGTTAGGCGCTCAGCGCCCTCAAGTCGTCACCCCGGATGCCGATATTTCTTCGGCGCGATCCCGCGCACAGAAAGACACGCCCACGATTCGTTCGCCCACGGCACACCCGCGAGAGAAGTGATGACCGAGCCACTCGATCCGCCGCCCGAGACCCCGTCACCTGACCTGGTGATCCGAGACCCGGCCCCCACCGACGCGCCGCCGCCGCTGCGTGTTGCCGCGCCGTGGATGGATGAACGTTCGCATGCGATGCTGCGCGATTTCTTCCGCGTCAGCCTCAAATCACGTTGCGCGCTGGTCGAGAACGACCGCGCACAAGCCATCGTGATCGACCTCGACCGCGGCGACGTCACCGCGCGGCTGGCTGAAGCCCGCAAGCGCTGGCCCGACACGCCGCTGATCGAATTGAGCATCAATCACACCGACGAAGCGCTGTTCGTGCGCAAGCCCTTGCGCCCGGCCGGCGTCGCCCGCGCGGTGCAAAGCGTGCGCCGCCGCCTGCACCTGCCTGACGACACCCAGGCGGATGCGCTCGCTGCGCGCGG
>CBDTZF010000036.1:0-12603 GCA_965364825.1 uncultured Rhodocyclaceae bacterium
GCCGCGGCGGGCGTGGCCGGTTCGGTGGGCGTTGCCCACGGGTTGCTGGTGTCTGCGTCGCTCATGCGTCCTCCGAGTGTTGCTCGTGCAGGAAGGTGAGCATCATGTTGCGTGTGATGGCGCCTCGATAACGGCCGCGCTCGTCGACCACCGGCAAACCGTAGGGGTGCTGGGTGAGCGGCTCGTAGAGATCGCTGATCGCTGTGTCCTGCGTGATCATGAGGGGTTCGGGCAGGAAGGCGTCGCGCAGCTTGGCGTCCTTGTTGGCGCGCGCGGCGGCTTCCAGGCTGTCGACCGAAACGATACCCATCAACTTCTGCTCGGGGCTGACCACATAGCCATAGTCGCGGTCATGCGTGCGCAAGCGTTCGAGCGCACTGCGCACGCCCATGCCGGGATGCTCGATGATGTTCACCTGCGTCTTGCGCGCGAGGTCGGCGGCCGACAGGATGTTGGTCGCATCAACGCCCCGGAAGAACGAGCGCACATAGTCATTGGCGGGGTTCCTGAGAATGTCTTCGGCGGTGCCGACCTGCACCACCACACCACCCTGCATGATCGCAATGCGATCGCCGATGCGGATCGCTTCGTCCAGATCGTGGGAAATGAATATGATGGTGCGGCTGTGCGCGGCCTGCAGCTTGACCAGTTCGTCCTGCATTTCGGCACGGATCAGCGGGTCGAGGGCGGAAAAGGCCTCGTCCATGAGCAGCACCTGCGGGTCGTTGGCCAGCGCGCGTGCCAGCCCGACACGCTGCTGCATGCCCCCCGACAATTCGTCCGGATAGCTCTTTGCCCACTGCGCCAGTCCGACCTGCTCGAGCGCTTCCATTGCGCGTGCGCGCCGCTCGGTTTCCGGCATGCCCCCTAGTTCGAGGCCGAAGGCGGTGTTATCGACCACGTTCATGTGCGGCATGAGCGCGAAGGACTGGAACACCATGCTGAGTTCAGTGCGCCGCAAGGTGCGCAGGGTTTCGTCGTCCATCGCGGCGATGTCGCGGCCATCGATCAGCACCTGACCTGCGGTGGGTTCGATGAGCCGGTTGAGCAGGCGGACGAGGGTGGATTTACCGGAGCCCGAGAGGCCCATGACGACGAAGATTTCGCCTTCATTGACACTGAAGCTGGCGTCGATCACGCCAAGGGTCTGGCCGGTGCGCTTGAAGATGGTTTCCTTGTCTTCACCCTGTTTGACGAGTTTCATCGCTTCGTCCGGGCGGTCTCCGAAAACCTTGTATAGATTCTTGACTACGAGCTTTTCCGACATGCGTCCTTTATTGAAGATTCCGCGGGTTCAGGTGCGCATTCAATTAGCATAAAGCCGACTGAACAACGAGGCTGTCTGACAATGAGCGGGCAAATGCTGCCCAGAGTGAGGCGCCGCGCCGCTGGATCCGCGCAATCTTCGTCTTTGAGAGTGATGCCTTTTATCCTAGCACAGTGCTGCAGTGCAGCAAAACCGTGGCGTGCAGGCGCGCGTGCCCAGCGTGCACCGGTCCATCTTGGGTGTGGCGATCATCGCCGCGGCCAGCAATCCGAAGATCAACAGACTGCCGAGCATCAGCGCGTTGTCTTCCGAGCGCAGCAGGAAATAGCGTGCCGCGCCCCACGCGCGGTGTGGACGAGGAGTCGGATCAGTTTGTGGAGCCCGGGGTCTTGCCCTCGGGTTGGTCGTCGATAATGTCGTCGGGATTCCCGGCGGCTTCGTCGGCGGGGCTCGCAACCGGACGCTCGACGGGTTGTTCGTCAGCACTTGCGTCGACGGGCGTCGTGGTGTCGTCTGGCGGGGGAAACGGCAGATCCTCGCCGGGGTCGAATCCTGCCGTGGCCGCTTCCGTCAGCGACACGGGTTTGGCGCCCGACGATGGCTCGGTTGCCGAGTCGGTGTGGGATGTCATTTCGTCCTCGGCATCGTGGACGGGTTCGAACGGCACGGGTTCGGCGTCGTGACTGGTGTCGGGGGTGCGCGGATCCATGTCCATGGCCATCGCTGAAGTGCGATTGACCGGCACGAAGACGGTCAGCTCGGCGTCGGGCACGGCGTTCTTGACGCGGATACGCCAGGCGACGAAAACCGCCAGAATAATCGCCATGACAGCCATGCTGATCGGCAACATCAAATTGCCCAGCTGCGACATGATCGCGCCTGTCAGCACCGGCCCGACCGCCGCGCCGCTACCGTGCAGGAGCAGCAGTACCTTGGTCGCTTCGAGCGATTCGGCGCTGTCGACCCGGTCATGGGTGTGCGTGACGGCGAGACTGTAGAGGGTGAACACGAAGCCGCCAAAGAGCGCGGTGGTGCCAATCAGGCCGCCCGTCGAGAGCGGGCCGACAACGAACATTGCGGTCGCACTCATCGCCGTGAGCGTGCAGGTGACGGCAAGCACGCTACGGCGATCGCGGTGGGCGGCGGCGTGGCCTACCGGCCACTGCATGATCGCGCCGGAGAAGATCGCGGCCGCGGTAAAAACGGCCACCTCGGTGTTGCTCAAGCCCTGCGTCGACGCGAACGCGGGCGCGAGTCCCCAGAAGGTGCCGACAAGCACGCCCGACATCAGCCCGCTCATACAGCCCGCAGGCGATATCTGGTACAGCCGTCGCAACGACAAGGGCGGGCTCGTCACCGGCGTCGGTTGTTGCACCCGGGTCAGCGCAATCGGAATCAGGCCGATGCAGTAGAAAATTCCGGCGAGCGCGAATGAGCCCAGCTGTTCGACGCCATAGATCGGGATGAGAAACTGGCCGAGGCCGATCGCGACATAGCCGATCATCATGTAGGCGGCAAAAATCTTGTCGCGCTTGGCATGCATCTGCTCGTTGAGCCAGCTCTCCATCACCATGTAGATGGTCACCATGGTGATGCCGTTGATGACGCGCAAGACCCACCACAGGATGGGATTGACATCCATGCCATAGGCAACGCATACGGCGGCGTTCAATGCCGCCATGGCGGTGAAGGTGCGGATGTGGCCGACGCGGCGAATCAGCGGCGGGCAGATGAAGGCGCCGGCGATATAGCCGATATAGAAGCCGGACATGATCACCCCGAGGGTGAAGCCGGTATAGCCCTCGAGACTGCCACGCAAGCCGAGCAGGGTGCCCATCAGACCCGAGCCGGCCAGCAGCACCGCCATGCCGAGCAACAGACTGGAAATCGGGACGACGGTGGTTAACATTTTTTTGCTGTTTTTAGGCGCCTGCGTCAGGTACGCCGTCCGTCGCGGTGAGCCGATGCGGGGGGGTGGCGGAGGCCGCTTATTCGATGCCCTGACTGCCCAGATATTCCTCGTAGGTGCCGCGGTAGTCAATGATTTTGCCGTCGAGGCGCATCTCGATCACGCGTGTGGCGAGCGAGGAGACAAACTCGCGATCATGCGAAACGAATATCAGCGTGCCGCTGAATTTTTCCAGCGCGGTGTTCAGCGATTCGATCGATTCCATGTCGAGGTGGTTGGTCGGCTCGTCCATGAGCAGCACGTTCTTGCTTTGCAGCATGAGCTTGCCGAACATCATGCGGCCCTGTTCGCCACCGGAAATCACGCGCACCGGCTTTTTCACTTCGTCGCCCGAAAACAGCAGACGGCCGAGCGTGCCGCGGATCATGGTCTCCATGTCCTCGCCTTCGAAGCCGCCCTCGCGCACATGGTCGGATATCCAGTCGGTCAGGGTGGCGTCGCTATCGAAATCCGTGCTGTGGTCCTGAGCGTAGTAACCGAGTCTGGCTTTCTCGGCCCATTTGATGCGGCCCTTCTGCGGGCTCAGTTCGCCCGTCAGCAGGCGCAACAGCGTGGTCTTGCCGACGCCGTTTTCACCGATTACCGCGACCCGGTCGCCGGCATCGAGCGCGATCGAAAATTTGTTGATCAGCGGTGCATCCATACCCTCGTAGGCGAACACCAGGTCTTCCACCTCAACCGCCTGGCGATGCAGCTTGTCCTTGGCATCGACCTCGAAACGGATCCACGGATACTGACGGCTGGAGGGCTTGACGTCTTCCGGCTTGAGCTTGTCGATCAGCTTCATGCGGCTGGTGGCCTGTCGCGCCTTGGACTTGTTGGCCGAAAAGCGGCGCACGAACTGCTGCAGTTCCGCGATCTTGTCCTTGGCGCGGGCATTGGCCCGGGTCAGACGCTGGCGCGCCATCGTGGACGCTTCCATATAGTCGTCGTAGTTGCCCGGATAGACCGTGATCGTGCCGTAGTCCAGGTCGGCCATGTGGGTGCACACCTGGTTGAGGAAGTGGCGGTCGTGGGAAATGATCACCATGGTCGAATTGCGCTCGTTAAGCACGTCTTCCAGCCAGCGGATGGTGTTGATGTCGAGGTTGTTGGTTGGCTCGTCGAGCAGCAGAATGTCGGGATTCGCAAACAGCGCCTGACACAGCAGCACGCGCAGCTTCCAGCCCGGCGCCACATGGCTCATCGCGCCGCCATGCTGCTCGGTCGGGATGCCAACGCCGAGCAACAATTCGCCGGCGCGCGCTTCGGCGGTGTAGCCATCGTATTCCGCAAACTCGCCTTCCAGCTCGGCGGCACGCATGTAGTCGTCTTCGCTGGCCTCGGCGTTGGCGTAGATGGCGTCCTTCGCCTTCATGCAGGCCCACATCTGTTCGTGGCCCATCATCACCACGTCGATCACGCGCTCGTCTTCAAATCCAAACTGATCCTGACGCAGGTAGGCCATGCGCTCCGTGGATTCCTTGCTGACGTTGCCGGCCGAAGGCTCCAGCTGCCCGCACAGGATCTTCATGAAGGTCGACTTGCCGGCCCCGTTGGCGCCGATCAGGCCGTAGCGGTTGCCGTCGCCGAACTTGACGGAAACATTGTCGAACAGGGGCTTGGCCCCGAATTGCATGGTGATGTTGTTGGCGATGAGCACGGCACGTTCCTGCAAACTTCAAAAAGCAAAAAGCGCCGGCATGGCGGCCGGCGCACTAAGCCCATGATTTTATCAGAGATTCAATGACCTGATGCGCGACGGCAGCGGCCGAATGGAGCCTTCAGCAAGCGATGTCAGCCAAGGTCTTTGTGGTGTTGCGGCCGCGTCGCGACCGCGACCGCTTACTGCGCAGCGGCCGGTGCCTCGGTCGCCGGCGTATCGTCCGGTACGGCACCGGGCGGCGGTGCGATCATGCCGGCTTTGCGCAGGCGCTCTTCCATCGCCTTGATGCGTTTGGCGCGCGCAATGCGGTTGGCCTTTGCTTCGAGTTTGCGCGCTTCGACGACCGCCACAGTGCGTGTCTGACGCGCGTTATCCAGGCAGGCATTGACGAAAAATTTGTCGTAGCAGGCGGCGCTTGTGGTGATGAAGGCTTGCTCGGCGGCGGCGCGCAGCGCCTGTGCACGCTCACGCAGCGCGCGGCTGTCGATCTCATCCTGCTGCGCATGCAACAGCGGGGCCGCCAGCAGGGTGGCGAGAATCATCAGGCGGTGGCTTCGGCGAAGCGTCATGGGGGCGTAGGGGGCAAGTGAGGTGCAATCGTGGGAGCCCGTACACTAGCGGTTTTTCGCTGCGTTTGCCCGCGTGATCCAGTTTCGTCAGCTGCGCCTCGCACGTGCCGCCAAAGTGCTCGTCGACGCGGCCACCTCGCAGATTCATCCCGGCTGGAAAGTCGCCCGTACGGGCGCCAACGGCTCGGGTAAATCCAGCCGGTTCGCGGTGCAGCGCGGGCAGCCTGGCCCCGATCGCGGCGATCGCGAACTGCCGGCCGGCTCGTTGATCGCCCATGTCGCGCATGAGACGCCCGCCCTCCAACGTTCGGCGCTCGAGTATGTGCTCGACGGGGACCGTGAGCTGCGCCGCATCGAAGCCGATCTGACCGTCGACATCGATGCTGCCGAGCGCCGCTGGCTCGGAGCACACCACGCGATCGAGGGGCTCGACGCCGAGGTGTGAGACGCTGCCGCAGCGCAGCTTGTGTGGCCGGGCAGTTGGGCGCCACAATGCTCCCGTCCCTCCCATCAAATACGGAGCGCCCATCATGACGATTTCCGCCACACCTTTGCCGCTCGACCTCGCCGCGGTCCGCGCCGCGCGCGAGCGTATTGCCGACGCGATCCTTCACACCGAGCAGTGGCGCAACGATGCGATCTCCGAACTGGTCGGTTGCGCGGTTCAGCTCAAGATGGAGAACCTGCAACACACTGGTTCGTTCAAGATTCGCGGCGCCACCCATAAAATCAACCGCCTGCTGGCCGCTGGCCCGCGACCGCCGGGGGTGGTGGCGGCGAGCGCCGGCAACCACGCGCAGGGCGTGTCCCGTGCCGCGCTGATCGCCGGGCTGCCGGCCACCGTGGTGGTGCCGCAAAATGCGCCGCTGACCAAGATACAGGCCTGCCGCAAGCTTGGCGCGCAGGTCATCGAACATGGCGAAACGCTGGAAATTGCGGCAGAGGAAGCGCGCCGCCTTTCGGCCGAACACGACCTGGCCTTTCTCCACCCCTACGATGACTGGGACGTGATCGCCGGGCAGGGCACCTGCGGACTCGAAATGCTCGAAGACGCGCCCGACATGACCGTGGCGATCGTGCCGCTGGGCGGCGGGGGGCTGATCTCCGGTATTGCACTGGCGCTCAAGCTGCAGCGGCCGGACATCCGCATCATCGGCGTGCAGACCGAAACGGTGGCGCCGTTCCGCAAATTCCTCGTCGACGGGTCGATCGAAAAGGTGTCCGCCGGCGCGCATACGATTGCCGACGGCATCAAGGTCAAGGCGCCCGGCGAGCTCACGCGCAAGGTGATCGCGGCGCATGTGGACGAGATCGTTACCGTCGACGACAACGCCATTGCCGAAGCCATCGTCGCCCTGCTCGAACGCACGCGCACCATCGGCGAGGGGGCGGGCGTGGTTGGATTGGCGGCGCTGCTGCAAGGCAAAGTGGCACTGAGTAAGGAGGATCGCGTGGTGTGTGTGATCTCTGGGGGCAACATCGACATGACGCTGGTCGGCCGCTCAATCGACTATGGCCTGACATCCAGCGGACGTTTGATGAGTGTCTCGGTGATGGCCCCGGACGCCCCCGGCAATCTGCTCAGAATTATCCGCATGGTGGCCGAATTGGGTATGAACATCCGCCATGTGGAGCACCGTCGCGGCGAGCTGCACGTGCCGGTGAGCATGACCGAAATCATCCTGCAGATGGAGACGCGCGACTTCGACCATCAGCGCGAACTACTCACCCAATTTGCCGATCAGGGTCTGCGCGTGCGCAACCTGCTGGACGTTTAGCGGGGAGAGCGGTAGCCCGACGCTAGTATCGGGCAATGATACTAACGCCTTATGTTTGCAGTTCGACGGCTGAATCGAACCTCGTCATCTCCACGAAGAAACGCCACCCCCGACCGGAGTCGAGGGTGGCGTTCTTTCGCGAGGATGACCCGTCGCGATCTCGCTTCGGCAACTACGCCGTGGCCGGCACGGGGACATCGTCCTCAAGCGGGCAGGCGGCCGCCGTAAACAGGACGTCGGTCGAGGAATTGAGCGCGGTTTCGACCGAATCCTGCACCACGCTAATGACAAATCCGATCGCCACCACCTGCATTGCGGCATCAGTCGAGATGCCAAACAGGTTGGAGGCCATCGGAATGAGCAACAGCGACCCCCCTGCCACGCCCGACGCACCGCAGGCGGCGAACGCGGACAATACGCACAATAGCAGCGCCGTGGGTATATCGACATCGACGCCCAGCGTATGCGCTGCCGCCAGCGTCATCACCGAAATCGTTATTGCGGCACCTCCCATGTTGACCGTGGCACCGAGCGGTATCGAGATCGAATAGGTGTCTTTATGCAGTTTCAGGCGCCGGCACAAATCCATGTTGATCGGAATGTTGGCGGCAGAACTGCGTGTGAAGAACGCCGTGACGGCACTTTCGCGCAAGCAGGTGAACACCAGCGGATACGGATTGCGGCGTGTGACGAAGAACACAATCAGCGGATTCGTCACTAGCGCCACGAACACCATGCTGCCGACGATCACCAGCAACAGATGGCCATAGTCGAGCAGGGCGCTCATGCCCGAGCTGGCCAGCGTGGCCGCGACCAGGCCAAAGATACCGAGGGGCGCGAAACGAATCACCGCCCGCACGATCGCCGATATTGCATTGGATACGTCCGCCAACATGTCGCGGGTTGCTGCGCTAGCATGTCTGAGTGCAAGCCCAAGCGCGACGCCCCAAGCCAGAATGCCGATGAAATTGGCCTCCATCAGCGCAGTGATGGGATTCGCCACCGCGCTGAGCAAGAGGTTTTTCAGCACACCAAGAATGCCCCCCGGAGGCGATCCGGTGATCTGCGGCGCGTCGAGTACCAGGGTCGTCGGAAAGGCGAAACTCGCGGCGACAGCCACCACCGCGGCGACGATCGTACCGACCAGATAAAGGATCAGGATCGGGCGAATATGCGTCGGTTGACCACTTTGGTGCGCTGCAATCGACGAAGCCACGAGCACGAACACCAGCACCGGCGCCACCGCCTTGAGGGCGGAAATGAACAGATCGCCGAATAATCCGACCGCCGTCGCCGCGCCAGGCGCCACCAGCGCCAACACAATCCCGCACACCAAGCCAATGACGATGCGCGTGACGAGACTCGTTCGATTTAGGAATACTAATAGGGGGTTGCTCTGGATAGTCATGGGGGTCTCCGCTAGATTTTATTTGTGGTGGAACCAGGCAAACCGGCGCCACGCATCAGCCGTCACGCCGATAGCGCGCAGACCAATATTCGCCGCATCTTTCGCCCAGCGCAAATATTCTTGAAGCGCGATGTAGTTGATGAGATTTTTTTCGGCGGCTGTCACAGCGCCTGATACCGTTCCGCGATCGCGTCACGAGCGTCCGACGCAGGGCCCGATTCATCTGGCCCTCGGAGTGCGCCACGCGGCGCAATGGCAGGTTGGAACCCGTCCTACTGCGTGTCGATCGGCACGTCCAATTCGGCACCGCCGGTGCCATGCACCAGATCATGTGCACGTATCCGCACCGTCGACACCCCTGTCGGCACACTTACCCCGCCGAGCGAACGCGTGAACGGTTGTTCGGTTTCATGTGGATGGAGCAACTCCCGCGTGCCCAGCACAGTGCCGTCGGGGGCGACCACCTCCCATCGGTTGGCGTAGTGGTCCCAGCCCGAATCGGCATGGCGCACGGTCACCGAAAAGTCGCACACGCGCTCGGGGCTGCAGCGCGCCGTGGCGTCAAGCACATCCGCCTTGCCCGCCACTGCGGCGGTCGGAATGAGCAGCAGGGCAAGCAGGGTCAGCGCGCGCATGAAGACTCCGGGTCAGGCCGGTTCAGCCGTCGATTCTGACGCAAAGTGTGCGGAAAAAGCGGCCGGTACCGGGGTGATCTTTCTTGTATCGTAGTCCACAAAAACGATGCCTGTTTTGCCGCGCGCGACTTCGCGCATAGTGTGCTGCTCGCGCATCTGCCACAGCAGGTCACAACCGTATTTGTTGAAATCGCAGGCCGCCATGCGCACTGCCATTACTTCACCATGATGCGCTTCCGAGACATACTGCAGCGCCGCGTCGGCCACCATGATGCCGGCGCCATCGACATCCAGTTCGCTGTAGCCCAGCGACTTGAAAAAGCGCGCGCGCGCCTCCGAAACCAGCGTCAACAACAGCGCGTTATCCAGGTGGTTGCCATAGTTGATATGGTTTATATGGATATCGAGATGGGTGCAGAAATCGAAGTTTTCCGGTAGATCGATACGAATACGGGCCATGGCTTTCTACTTGTAAACACAGAAATAATCGTCAGCGACCGGGAGAGTTTCCCCGATTGGTTGTTGCAATGCAACATCGTTTGCATCGCAGGTGCGCGACCATTAAGGTAACGGCTTTGAATCAAGAGACTTTCGTGGCTGCCAAACCTCCCCCGCTTCGCTCGATCTGGGACCGCATCCGTCAGATCACCCTGTTCGAGGTCGGCGGCCTGCTCATCATCTCGCCCCCGTTCGCGTGGGCCAGCGGCGTTCCGATGATCGACTCGGCTGCGCTGCTCGCGGTCATTGCCTTCATTGCTGCGGTGTGGAACGCCGTTTACAACACCAGCTTTGACTGGATCGAAGGGCGCGCCACCGGCCGCACCGCCGATCGCCGTCCGGTGCGTCTGCGCGTGCTGCACGCCATCGGCTTCGAAGCCGGCATCCTCGCCTGCTCTCTGCCGCTCATCATCTGGTGGACCGATCTCGAATGGACCGAGGCGCTGATCGCCAACATCAGCCTCGCCATCGCCTACACGGCCTACGCCTTCGTCTTCAACCTCGCTTACGATCGCTACTTCCCCATCCCGGAGCGCAGGCAAGAGGCCTGAGCCGCATGCAGCGCAACGTCGCCCTCGATCGACTCAACACCTTCGGTCTGCCCGCACGCGCCGCACGCTACTGGCGTGTTGACGATGTAGGATCGCTCGTCGCGCAAGCACGCGCCGGCGCGCTGCGTGGCCCGCGACTGGTGCTCGGCGGCGGTAGCAACCTCATCTTTACCGGCGACGTCGACCGCCTGGTACTGCATGTCGTCCTCAAAGGCCGGGAGGTCGTCGGCGAGCGCGGCGACGCCATCCTCGTCGCCGCCGGCGCCGGTGAGCCGTGGCACGACTTCGTCCGCTGGACGCTCGATCAGGGCGTTCCCGGGCTTGAAAACCTCTCGCTCATCCCCGGCACGGTGGGCGCCACGCCGATCCAGAACATTGGTGCCTACGGACTCGAAATCGCTGAGCGCTTCGACCACCTCGAAGCGATCGACCTCGACAGCGGCGACCGTCACCGCTTCGACGTCGCCGACTGCCGCTTCGGCTACCGCGACAGCATCTTCAAACACGACGCTGCCAACCGCTATCTGATTACGCGCGTCGTCTTCCGCCTCCCCAAGCGCTGGCGCCCGCTACTCACCTACGCCGATCTGCAACGCTGGTTCTGCGAGCGCCACATCGACGCACCCAACGCCCATCAGATTTCCGACGCCGTCATCGCCATCCGCCAGCAAAAACTCCCGGATCCCGCCATCCTCGGCAACGCCGGCAGCTTTTTCAAGAATCCCGTCGTCGATGCCGACACGGCCAAAGCCTTCCTCGCCCGTCATCCCGACGCGCCGCATTACCCCCAGCCCGACGGCCGCACCAAACTCGCCGCCGGCTGGTTGATCGAGCGTTGCGGCTGGCGCGGTAAAAACCTCGGCCCGGTCGGTTGCCATGACCGCCAGGCGCTGGTGCTGGTCAATCGCGGCGGCGCCACTGGCGCCGATGTGAAACGCCTCGCCGCGCGCATTTCGGAAGACATAAGCGCGCAGTTCGGCGTGACGCTGGAGACCGAGCCGGGGTTTGTTTGACCGCCTGACTGACCTGGGTTTGATTGTAATGCTAAAGTGCATTACACTAGGCTGTCAATCATTGGAGGCAGGGCCATGACTACGTTAACAGTGACGGCGCGCGGTCAGGTGACGTTTCGCAAAGGGGTGTTGCAGCATCTCGGAATCAAGCCGGGTGAAAGGATCGAGCTGGAGTTGCTGCCCGACGGCCGCGCTGAATTGAAAGCCGCGCAGCCGAAGGGTTCGTTCGGCGAACTTCGGGGGTTGCTGAAGGGTAAGACGAACGGCGCCCGTTTAAGCATTGATGAAATCAACGACGCAATCGCAGAGGCTGGCGCGGCGGCGGGCGATGCTGACGCATGAAGATCACGGCTGACACCAATGTTCTGTTACGTGCTCTGGTTGACGATGACAAAGCCCAAACCACACGGGCGGTCGAGCTGCTTGGCACAGCGGCCATGGTTGCCGTGAGTTTGCAAACGCTGTGCGAGTTGGTGTGGGTGCTAGGCCGCCGTTATGAAGTTGCGCGAACCGACATTTCGGCCGCAATCCGCACGCTTCTGAACACCCACAATGTCGTCGTAAATCGGCCCGCCGCCGAAGCGGGACTGTCCCTGCTCGACGCGGGTGGAGACTTCGCGGATGGCGTGATCGCTTATGACGGGACCTGGCTCGGTAGCGACACGTTCGTGTCCTTCGACAAGAAGGCGGTGTCCCTATTGACCAGGCAGGGGCAGGCCGCGCGCCTGCTCTGACGTTCGGCCCTGCGAACACCTGTCGCCGCGACCGTCGCTCGCTCATACAAGTTCGTTCGTCGTCTGAAACGCCCATACGCGGTTTCGGACTTCGCGCCTTGCGTGAGTTTGCTCGGTGAGCCGCTGGCGCCGTTCAGCCACTGGCCGCGGACCTCGCGCGGCCGATTCGAGCTTTCATTGCGATCATGAAAGGTGTTGCGCGACTCCCTCCAGGCCGATGCACTGATAGAGAAACCGGCTTTGGAATTTACGCAGGTGGCGGAGGTCATCACGCCGGCCCGCGGCAAATGCAATGCCCGACGCTAACGCGTTCGTTGATATCAGCCGCGCTCGAATGTGCGCAACCACTGCCTCAGCAGATCGTCCAAATGGGCGCGTTGCTCGTCGGTCAAGCCTTCGACGAGTTCTACCTGTGTTTCGGCGTGGGCGGTCGCGGCCGCGTCGATGACCTCGAGCCCTCGCGGAGAAAGAGAAACCATAAAGCCTCGGCCGTCGTCAGGATTCCGGACCCGTGCGACCAGCCCAGCCTTTTCCAA
>CBDTZF010000037.1:0-12596 GCA_965364825.1 uncultured Rhodocyclaceae bacterium
AGGCGCTGCGCTTTTCCGCCCTACGCCATCGTCACATCGCGTTATTTCACGCTAAGCGAAATCGCAAATCATGCGATTGCCCTGAACCTGCGGGCATCGCACCATTTCACCGCTGCACGGTGCAATATGGCTGCCCCTGACGCACGCTACAGACTCGTATTTTTCTCCGTCCGCGCAGGGCAGAACAGCGACGCGCATTCCATCCCATGCAAATCACATTTCACGGATTCGGCCTTCGACTTATCTGCCCTGCGGGCTCTCAATACCGGTAGATTGCGGCGGCGCCGGTCTGGGTTGGCATTCTTTCCGCGGGGACGATGATCACTTCGCCGCCTTTCTTGAGTACCAATTCGCCGAGGTCGTCGAGCACATCGTCGACTTCCGGATCGCTCATATCGCCGATTGTGATCTCGCCGCTCGCGACGTCGAAACGACCGGGAATCAGGCGATCAGCCTCGATCAGCATCGTTTCGATTCGCCCGCCAACGGCGGCTTTGCCAATCACTCTAAGTTCGTCCGCGCTCCGGCCGCTGGAGCGTGCCGCACCAAACGCGTCCACAAAGCCGGCGAGCCGCTCGAGATAGTGCGGCTGCATCAGTTCCCATGCGCGCTCGCGTAGCGAATCGAGCGGCACCGCATCCGGGTGGACGTTGATCGCTTCGCTGATCAGAAACGGGTTTTTGCTGACGGCGCGAAACAGATGATGATGCTGAGGCAGGGCTGCCAGTATCAGGGGCTGTCCCGACGGTTTCGAATAATGCTCCAGTACCGCCTGGTCCACCGCGCGGAAGAATTCCTGGGTGTCGCGGTCCTCGGCATCCTGTTTGACATCGGTGCCATGCCGCGCGACGGAACCGGATCCGGCAGGTCCATATGCACGGTGGGCACCTTCACGATTCTGCACATCGCTATTGAGTTGTTCGTCGGCCGAATGCGGAACGCCTTCGACCGGCTGCATCTCGTCCAGCGCGTCGCGATTGCCCTCGAAAACCTTGAACGCGCTCCGGCTCAGCCCAAGAACCTGGTAGCGGTCGGCCGACTGCGCGATGCGCATGAGTGGTTTGGTATGGAAGCTGTCGGCGACAATCGACAATTCCGCAACCGGCCGCTGCAGCCGGTACACGCGAAACAGCCCCGGCGCGCTCAGCACTGCAAGTCCGTCCGCGCTGTGATTCCAGAACATACGGTCTTCGGCCAGTTTCTCGAACGGGCGCAGCGACGCCGCGATGTCGCGCGACGGGTACTTCTGGCGCAGCGATTCCTCCATCTCCTTCACCAGGTTGCGGAATCGGATCGAGTCCTGCGCATTCTCGGGATGCCGCCGATTCGTCGGCTGATAGAGCGAGAGGCAAGGCGCTTGCTGCTCGCCCAGCAAAACAGCCGGATAGTCTTGCGTCAGTGAATTCACGTTCATTGCATGCACCCCCACAAATGTCTGAAAAACCAGGCCAAAACCCCGAGAGTTGAATCAACTGCGGAACAAACCGGGGTTGCGTTCGATAAATCTATCGATCCAGATGTCGAACAGCGATCGTCTCGCTCGTTTCATGTTCCACCAGCCGAAACCACTTATCGTGATTGCACCCAAAGCGTCGACAATCAGATCCCACATTGTATCAGTCAGCCCTGAAGAATCGCCCATCATGGGTTTCTGCATATTCGTGCCGAGAAGCTGATCGCAGGCGAATTCGAATATTTCCCAACACGTGCCGACCGCAAGCGCAAAAGCAAATGCGAACAAGGCAACAAAGCCGGCGCGCATATGACCATGGACGTGCCGGCTTTCGTTCATCACATAGACCAGCAAGAAGCCCAGGATGCCCAGAAGCAGACCCGAGGTTGTGTGCAGCGCTATATCCCACCACCAGAACCGTTCGTAATAACTCCGGAATTCGCCCAGGAAGAGCGCGGCAAATACGAACAAAATAGCAAGAATTTCGTACTCAAGAGGGATGCGAACCGGGAGTCTGGAGCCGAGAATCGCCGGCGCACTGGTGACCGCCATGATCGCCAGCAGCCATACGCCACTCACCCACAAACCCTCGGCCAGCAGGAATATCAACTCGACCGCCATCACCCCCTGGAGCACCAGCAGCAGTGCGAGATGCACACGTCCTGCGATGCTTCTTTGGGGGCCCGGTGACTGTCGCTCGAACGACGCGGGATCGGTCACCGCGTGCCACCGCCACACACAAACCGCGACGGTCTGCGCTTTCGCATGCAACCGGGATGGCGTTCAATGCCGACAACTTGTGCCGCGTGAGGATTGGGATCGGCCACGACGCTGGCGACATCTTCGCCAAGCCGTAGGCCGCACGCATTGCCGATGCCGTTTCCACCTCGCGTCACGATGGCGGACTTGCCCGTCAAAACAAGAAGTGCTGGCATGTTCATCGTGAGGTTCCGTCGTTTATGACTATTGACGATTGCAGTTGGACGAAGCCGCCACGCGAAGGATGCGGTAGAGACGAGCCGAATTCACAATTTGATCTCCTCCTCTGACGATGGATTGTCCCGTGACGACTCAGGAGGCCATATTACGATGAAGACATCAAAGGAAAGCGTTTTGAGCACAATTACATGCCGCTTCTGCAGCACCTCAAGCTCAAAGAGCTGCAACCGAAGACGATCGAAGCGCACTCGCGATCGATTCGCCGGATCGGTGAGCGTTTCGAGGGTCGGATCAACGCGCTCAGCGAAATGCAGTTCACCGACTATTTCACCGAGCTGGTGGCCTTGAGCTTAGATAAATTGTGATCTGCCCCATTATCTTTGCGGACGTCCAAAAGCGCCGCTTCGCTCTGCTTTTGTACGCCGATTATGGCGAACGTTAGGCAACGTGGGTAAAGTACGTGCACCAAGCAACAATAACTCAGGAGCCAATCATGCAAATTGCCCATCGCTTCACAAAGTATGTCTTGGCAGCACTGGCATTGATCGGCGCATTTTCTGTGCAACAGGCCAGTGCCACGGCTTGGAACTGGAGCTATTCGGGAAGCGGTGTCACTGCTGGCGGATCACTTCTTACGTCTGACGCACCAGACGCTGACGGCTACTACCAAATCCTCTCAATTGCGGGCAACAGAAATGGCGATTCCATCGTCGACCTGTATCCAGCCAGATCTGCTATTCCTGGCAACGAGCCTTACGCGATCGACAATCTGATCCGCATCTCTGGATCAGACCAGATTACTCTTGAAGGCTTTGGCTACTCTCTTGCGTCGGGCGCTCACGCAAATCCATTCTTTGCAGACTTCCTGTCCCCCCCGACTTACAGCGAAGTCTTTACCCAAGGCTCGACGTTTAGCGAACAGCCCATTAGCTTCAATGCTGCGCCAGTGCCTGAGCCTTCAGCGATAGCGCTGGTAGTTTCGGGTCTTATCGCGGTCGCGTTCTCCCGTCTTGCATCAAGGCGCGGTGCCTAATGACTAAGGTCAGATCGTGCGAGGGCACGATCTGATCGTTTGTTGAACAACAGGGGACAGACTCCTGTTTTACGATGAAAAAGCCGCAGGCGCCTCACAGGCTCGGAGGTGGGGGGATAATGCGTTGCCTCGAGAAGGGGGTATGCGTTGACAACTCCTGGACTTAGCAGGGCGATCCCACAATCGAGTGCTACACAACGTGTTCTTCCACTGACTCATTTATGCACACTTTATCACGGCCTGTCCCTTTATCTCCCGGCCTGCATCCGGGCAACGCGTGCTGCTGAGCCTGTAACACCCGCACGATGTTGGAACGCCTGAAGACATGGTTCTGACGTAGTTGCGCGCCTTGCCGCACTGCGTTCTACTGTCTGCGTGAGCGCGTCCAATCGGAACCGTTTCGCTCGATTTGCCCGGCGTCCTTGGCGGGCCACGACTCGCGGGCCCATGCTCATACAAGTTCAATAGGAAATGACGTGAACAACGTGCGCGGCAGCATCTTGATGGTCGCGTCAATGGCAGCCTTTGCCCTTGAGGACATGCTGGTCAAATCACTGACCCAAACCCTCCCGATCGGGTTGATTCTCGTCATTTTCGGCGCTGGCGGCATGCTCGTATTCATGGCGCTTGCATTTTCCCGAGGCGAAGCCGTATTCCACGCAGCTATAGCATCCAGAGCATTGCTCATCCGGTCGGTTTTCGAAGTGGGAGGAAGATTGTTCTTCACACTCGCTTTGGCGCTCACACCTCTGGCCAGTGCGTCGGCGATACTCCAAGCCACCCCAATCGTAGTCACGCTCGGCGCTGTTATTTTTTTTGGAGAGTTTGTCGGCTATCGCCGATGGATTGCCTCTGGAATCGGCTTTGCCGGTGTTCTATTAATACTGAGACCCGGACTAGGCAGCTTTGAACCCACGTCTCTATTTGCTGTGCTTGCCACCATTGGCTTTGCTGGGCGAGACCTGGCGACTCGTGCTGCGCCTAAATATGTGTCAAGCGTGCAACTCGGCGTATACGGATTCTTGATGCTTGTCATCGCTGGCGGAATCGCCATGATTTGGTCTGGTGAAATTCACTTTCCCATTCTGTCGGAGTGGCTCCAATTGGGGCTCGCTATTGTTGTCGGCGTGATTGCGTACTACATGTTGACGGCAGCAATGAGAATCGGCGAAATTTCAGTCGTCGCACTGTTTCGATATACACGGCTCGCATTTGCGGTGATTCTCGGCGTTATAGTGTTCGCTGAAATCCCGGACACGCTGACGCTGATCGGTAGTTTATTGATCGTAGCCAGTGGACTTTTCAGCATGCGTCGCCAGAAGCGTGTGGCAGTGCGTTGATTTCGTACAACCGGCTGCGCGTGCGAGATAATACTAGGGTGTGTCCCCGTATAGCCCCAGTAGGCAGGCGCTGGGAGATGGCTGAGATTCGTGGGTAGTCAAGAGGGGCTTTGATCTAGCACTCTATTGGAGGTTGCCGCAGGGGAACAGCGCCGGGCCGGGGTGCGCTGGCCGGCCAGCGCACCCACCGACGGGCTAGTTCTTATCGCGTACCTGATCGGCCTGGTTTTCCATCTGATCGGCCTTTTGTTCTGACGAATCCCTCATCGTCTCTGCAGCTTGGTCCGTGGCGTCGCTATCGAGTCCCGGGTCTTTGGACTCCATCGTGTCCGCGGCCGCCTCGCCTTGGTCTCTGACGGTGTCGGCGCGATCTTCCATCTGGTCGGCCTTTTGCTCCACGCGATCTTCGCGCGCGTCTTCCTGTGCAGAGTCACACCCATACAGAGTCATGGCCAAGACGGCCGCTCCCAAGTAGGGAAGGATTGATCTGTTCATTTTCATCTCCTCGGAAATATTGATTGCAAGCCCTGATCAGCAACGATTCTCAGCTTGTCGATTTGAAAGCGCAGTTCAACGATAGCCGCTTTGTTTCGTTGCGGATGTCCGACACGGCGGATTCGCTTGTAGGACGATTCCTGCAACGCCGTTCATGAAAACAAATGGGGTCGGGTCTTTGAAGACAAATGGGGTCGGGTCTTGTAACCCAACATCTTATATTACGAAATTGTTACGTGGAATGCGCACTCGTCGCGTATGCCTTGGAGACTACGCGACCGTTTCAGGCCACGCGCGGCGCCACAAGACAAATCCCTGTCCGTCATCTGTTTCCACTGCCCGGCAATACGGCCTTCGAGCGGCTGGAAGTGCGCTTTGTACGACATCTTCCGGCTGTCCCGGATCCAGTAACCCAGATAGAGGTAGGGGAGGCCGAGTTGGCGGCAAGCTTCGATCTGTCATAGCGAGATCATAGCGGGGGGCTGTCGCCATATATTTTGCGGGTACCCGGTGATTCACTGACGGCTTTTTATTTAGAGCAGGTCTCCGTCATTGCGGACGGGCGATTGACTGGCATCGACAGCCCCTCGCCATCCCGGAAGTCGCTGCACGTCAGTGGGCGGGGTATTTCGTCGGGTCTGCCAGCTTCTCAGTGAGCTCCGTCAGTTCAGCAATCGAGTATTTGTCGCTGTAGACCCCGGCGGCCACCTGAATGCCGGTCGAGAAGGCGATTTCAGTCTGCGTCGAGTACGAAAGTTTGCGGGATACACTTCCCGCGCCCGGGCGTGTCCAAACGTATTCGACCCAGCCGCCGCCCGGTTTGGAGCCAACCTCGCAAAGCTCCTTGAAGATGTATTTGCCGTTGTTGTCGGTGATCTGCATGATCGGTCGGCCGACCAGATCCGGTCGCATCGGGTGCGCGACCATCCGGTCGAGGCGGCAGTCGAAAGCGAAGACATAGGTGTCTTTCCAGACCCACGGGCCGTCACGACTGTTGAGCGCAGCAAATCCGGACACCCCTTTGTCCTGAAGAAATTTTGCGGCTGACCATACCTTGGTAATCGCCTCTTGCGGCGTCGCGGCCTCGTCGTCGGCTGCGGATGCGACACCGGCGAATGTTGAAATCAGAAAGGCTAGTGCGCAATTTCGTATTAACAGCATTTCAAACACCTCCAAATAATTCGAACCCCGTCTCACCGGCGTGCCTGTGGGAGACTGGCGTAACGCAGGAAATTTGCCTGCTCGCTCAAATCCAGGCCTTGCCGACCGGCAAGACGTCACGCCCGAAAACGTCGACAAAAATCAGATGGGCCATGATGTACCACGCCGACGCGGCGCACAGCATCAAAACATAGCCAGCGACTACGGTCAGTGCGGGGAATCCGAAATTCGCCAGGTCGAGCAGTACGAAGCCGATCAGCAGCAGAGTGAAGGTCAGTGCCAATGCGCCATTAATGCGCATCGAAGCCACCCAGAGAATCAGGGTGAATGCGGTCCACGCGACGAGAAACCATCCGATGTCGGTCTTGCTGGATACGTAGATGTTGAAGTGGTTGCCAATGAGGATCAGTGCCAGCGAGATCCAGAAGCATCCGTACGCGGTGAACGCGCAATAGCCGAAGTTGTTGCCGGTCTTCATCTCCTGCAGCCCGGCAATCATTTGCGCGAGTCCGCCAAAGATCAAACCCAGCCAGACCACCGGCCCGATTCCCATCCATCCGACATTGTGGAACTGCAGGATCATTGTCGTGAGACCGAAACCGGCAAGGCCAACGACCGCCGGGTTCCCCTGTTTTTGTTCTGTCATCTTGCGACTCCGAGTGATTGTTCAGATCTGTGATGCGCCCAGCGTCAAGCGCTCGCGTAGCGCAGATCCGTGCACTGAAATTTATTGTGTCTGCCATGAACGACGTCGTAACCTAAACAAGGTGAACGAGAATTTCAAGCGGATACCCACGTTCATTGACGCTGCGCAAACTCTGCCGTGTGCATCCGGGCGCGGCGCCTGCAGCAAATCCGGGTTTGGTGGGCATGAACCGCTTCGCGTGGCCGCAATTTCGGAGTCAATGACGCTGTAGCGGGCGTAGGGTGCAATAACCGAAGGATATTGCACCGTTCCACCGTTGCTCGGTGCAATACGGCTACGCCTCGCGGACCCTAGCGATTCTGATTCCTCTCCACTCGTGTGCGGCAGCACAACGACTCGCCTTTCGACGCGTCGAATTCGCATTCGGCGGATAACGCCTTCGGCTCATCCGCCCTACAGAGGCGATGCAACCGCCGCGGTGCCTTGCAACAAATCCCTGTCCGTCATCTGTTTCCAATGCCCGGCGATGCGGCCTTCGAGCGGCTTGAAATGCGCTTTGTACGACATTTTCTGGCTGTCGCGAATCCAATAACCCAGGTAGAGGTAGGGGAGGCCGAGTTGGCGGCAGGCTTCGATCTGCCATAGCACGCCCCAGGTACCGTAGCTGGCACCGGCCTGGGCCGGGTCGAAGAAAGTGTAGACGCTCGACAGGCCATCGGTGAGGCGGTCGATGATGCACACCATGCGCAGGGCGCCAGCCTCGCGAAATTCGACGAGGTGGGTGTCGACATGGCTTTGCAGCAGGAAATGTTCGTATTGCTCGCGGCTGTCCTGGTCCATGCCCCCGCCGGCGTGGCGCGCGAGCTGGTAAGCCTGATAGAGCGCATAGTGTTCGTCGTTGAATACCAGCGGGTGTTCGAGCACATCGAGTGCGTGGTGCTTGCGCAGGGTGCGCCGCTGTGTGCGGTTAGGTTCGAAACGTTCGACTGGGATGCGCACCGGCACGCAGGCGCGGCAGTGATCGCAGTAGGGCCGGTAGGTGAATACGCCGCTGCGACGAAATCCGTTGCGCACCAGATCGGAGTACACCGGTGTGTCGATCACATGGTTGGGCGTGGCGACTTGTGAGCGGGCCTGCTGATCGGTGAGATAGGAGCACTGATACGGACTGGTCACGTAGAACTGGATCAGTGCGTACGGGTAGTCCTTTTGCATCAATCAATCCTCCTGCAGGGCGTCGCCGATTGGCGCCTCCCAACGTGCCGGCCAGCGCTGCGGAGCAGGATCGGGGCCGATCAGGGTCTCGAGCGCTTCACTGAACGCTGCGCGCGGGATTTCAATACCGCCCATCGACTGCAGATGGGCGGTGGTCATCTGGCAATCTATCACGCCGAATCCTTGCGCCTCAAGGTAGCGGGCGAGATGCGCCAGCGCGACTTTCGAGGCATTCGGCACCAGCGAAAACATCGACTCGCCGAAGAACACACGATCAATCGCAACGCCATACAGGCCGCCCACCAGCGTGCCGTCTTTCCAGCATTCGACACTGTGCGCAAAGCCCAGTTCATGCAACCGGCGGTAGGCGGTCTGCATGTCGTGGATGATCCATGTGCCGCTGTCCGCGCGGGCTCGTGCACATCCGCTGATGACGGCGTCGAAGGCGGTGTCGAAGCTGACGTCGAAACGCCGCTGACGCAATGTTTTGGCGAGCGAGCGCGAGACGTGCACTTGGTCGGGACGCAGGATCATGCGTGGATCGGGGCTCCACCAAAGAATTGGCTCGCCCTCGCCGAACCACGGAAATATCCCGCAGCGGTAGGCGGCAAGCAGCCAGTGCGGGCTCAATTCGCCGCCGGCCGCGAGCAGGCCATCGGGCTCGCGCAGCGCGACGGACACTGGCGGAAACACTGGCTCGGTGAGCCAGGGGATCATGCCGTGGGACTCGTCGCGAATGCGGGCGTTGGTTCGTAAAAGGTCACGACGTGATCGACTGCGAGGCGGATCCCGATGCGCTCGCCGATGGCGTGATTATGGTGACTTGGCACCAGCGATAGCAGCCGCGTGCCATCCTCGAGTTGCAGCGTGTACAGGATGTTGGCACCGCGAAAGGCCTTTTGCACCACGACGGCTTTTTGCGGACTGTCGTCGTCGTGGATCACATCGTCGGGCCGCAGCAGCACGTCGACGTTGGCGCCCGGTTGGCACACGCCGTGCGGCCCGCAATCGATCGGCGTATCGCTGCGCAGCGTGCCCAGCGGGATACTCACCTGATCGTTGCCGATCACGCGGCCCGGCACCAGCACGCCCTGGCCGACAAAATCGGCCACGAAGCGGTTCACCGGGCGGTGGTAGAGGTTGTAGGGCGTGTCCCACTGTTGCAGGTGGCCCTCGTGCATGAGACCGATGACGTCGGCGACCGCGAAGGCTTCGTTCTGATCGTGGGTGACCAGAATGGCGGTGGTGCCGGTGGCCTTGAGGATGCGGCGCACCTCGAGCGAGAGGCGTTCGCGCAGTTCGACATCGAGATTGGAGAAGGGCTCGTCCATGAGCAGCAGTTTCGGCGCCGGCGCCAGCGCGCGGGCGAGGGCGACGCGCTGCTGCTGGCCACCGGACAGTTCGTGCGGATAACGCTCTGCCTGCGGTTGCAGCCCGACCAGTGCGAGCAGTTCGTCGACGCGGCGCTGCGCCTCCGCCTTTTTTCGCCGCGACAGGCCGAAGCCGATGTTGTCGCGAATCGTCAGGTGGGGGAAGAGCGCGTAGTCCTGAAACACCATGCCGATGCGCCGCCGCTCGGGCGGCTCGTGGTGGCGGGTGCTGCTCACGCATATGCCGTTGATGCGAATTTCGCCCTGCTTGACGTGTTCGAAACCCGCGATCGCGCGCAGTACGGTGGTTTTGCCGCAGCCCGAGGGGCCGAGCAGGCAACCGATATCGCCCTCCTTGAGCCGGAATTCCAGTCCGTCGACCACGGTTTGCGGGCCGTAGGCGAGAGTCAATTGACTGACATGGAGCAATGACATGGCGTTTGCCGACGCATGCCGGCTGAAATGTAAATGCGATCGATTATAATTTAGAGTCTCCGAGAGGGGATCGGTAGTCTCATCGCCTTTAGCCGAAAGTGAGCTGGCAGAGTGATGAACGATGGAATCAAAGCCCCTTTCCCAGCGGGAGAGGGGTTGGGGTGAGGGTTGCGGTGTTGGTGCGTCAACGAAGGTATCGGGAACGCCGTTTCCCCTCACCCTAACCCTCTCCCGGTGGGAGAGGGGACCAGACAATCGGCAGTGAGGCCGATCGATGTGTTGCCCGGGACGCGCCGTTGTCCGGGCTTTTTTTCAGGAACCGGATGCGTCAACGCCTTCTCGCGCTGGGAGATCACCGTCTGCTGACGCTGGCCGCCATCCTTGTGGCGATCGTCGTGGCGGTGCCGATCGGGTCCGTGTTTTTCAGCCTGACCGACTGGAGCACCGGCGACACCTGGGCGCATCTGAGTTCCACCGTGCTGCCCGAATACATCGGCAACACCGTCATCCTGTGTATCGGGGTCGGGATGGGCGTGTCGAGCATTGGCGTGACCACGGCGTGGCTCACGGTGATGCACGATTTTCCCGGCCGGCGCATTTTCGAATGGGCACTCATCCTGCCGCTCGCTGTGCCGGCCTACGTCATGGCCTATGTGTACACCGATTTCCTGCAGTTCGTCGGGCCGCTGCAAACGATGCTGCGCGCCTGGTTCGACTGGGGGCCCGGAGACTACTGGTTTCCCGATGTGCGCACGGTCGGCGGCGCGGTCGCAATGTTCGCCTTCGTGTTTTATCCCTATGTGTACATGCTCGCGCGCACGGCGTTTATCGAGCGCGCTTCCGGGGCGATGGAGGCTGGCCGCTCGCTCGGCCTGGGGCCGTGGGCGAGCTTTTTTCGCGTCTCGCTGCCGATGGCGCGCCCGGCCATCGTCGCCGGCACGGCGCTGGCGCTGATGGAAACGCTGGCCGATTTCGGCACCGTCGCCTACTTCGGCGTGCAGACCTTTACCACCGGCATCTATCGCGCCTGGTTCTCGCTGGGCGATCGCATTGCCGCCGCGCAATTGTCGGCAATGCTGCTGTCCTTGGTCGTGCTGGTGCTGATGTTCGAGCATTTCAGCCGCGGTCGTGCGCGTTTCGACGACACCTCGCGCCAGCGTCGTCCCGGCTTTGGACGGCGGTTGTCGCCGCTCGCCGGCTGGATCGCCTGCGTGGCATGCTTCATACCACTGGCGTTCGGCTTTCTGCTGCCCGCGATTCTTTTGCTGCACCTGACCGTGACCGATGGCGATGCGCAATTCGGCCCGCGCTTTCTTGCGTTGGCCGGCAACAGCTTTTCGCTCGCGACTGTGACGGCGGTGTGCGGCGTGCTGCTGGCGCTGTTGCTGGGCTACGCCAATCGTCTCGCGCGTGTGCCGCTCACGCGATTCCTCAACCGCATCGTCGGATTGGGCTATGCCGTGCCCGGCACGGTGATCGCCGTGGGTGTGCTGATTCCGGTGACGCAACTCGACAACTGGCTGGCCAACGCGATCAAGGCCCAGTTTGGCGAAAGCCCGGGGCTGCTGCTCACCGGCGGCATGTTCGCGCTGGTGTATGCCTATCTCGCACGCTTTCTGAGCGTCGCGTTGGCGACCGTCGATTCCGGCCTCGCACGCATCACGCCGTCAATGGACGAAGCCGCGCTGAGCCTCGGCGCCGGCATCGGCCGCAGCCTGCGTCGCGTGCACGTGCCGATGCTGCGCGGCAGCCTGCTCACCGCCGGGCTGCTGGTGTTTGTCGATGTGATGAAAGAGCTGCCGGCGACGCTGGTGATGCGCCCCTTCAACCTCGACACCCTCGCCACCCAGGCCTACAACCTGGCCTCCGACGAACGACTTGGCGAGGCCTCGACGGCCGCACTCACCATTGTCGCTGTCGGGCTCGTGCCGGTCATCGTGCTCTCCGCGCAGATCGCGCGGCAGCGGCGGAGCGGGCGTCGATAAGGCAGCTTCCTGCAGCATCCACCAATAGCATGTAGGGCGGATGAGCCGAAGGCGTTATCCGCCGAATGATGCGCGGCGGAAGATGCTTCGCTTTTCGACGCTACTGGGGATGAGAGGGGTCAGAATCCGCAGGGGGCAATAGGCGAAGCCGTATTGCACCGTGCAACGGTGGAATGGTGCAATGCCCTTCGGTTATTGCACCCCACGACACTATTTCCAGTGCGTAGGTTGGGCTGAACATCGTGAAGTCCAGCATTTTGGGGGCGCATGAATCAAACGGCGTCCGAGCGAATGCGTTGGGCTTCCTTCGTCTGCCCAACCTACGGGGTCCGCCCAATTTTTGCCTTCCCCGATTTTGGCGCACTGGCGGTGCGCTTGGCTTGATCGGCGACGGGTTTTGCTGAGGTTTTGCGCGAACCGGTTGATGTCTTGACAGTGGTGACCGCTTTTATCTTTTTTGACGCGGTCGTGGTGCTCGATGTGCGGGGCTTGCGGATCGTAGTGCGCTTTCCCGTCGTCGTTTT
>CBDTZF010000038.1:0-12270 GCA_965364825.1 uncultured Rhodocyclaceae bacterium
CTGGCGACGGTGGCGGCAAAATACCCGTTGATCCGAACCTACTCGACCGAAGGCTCTCACGCCGTCAACATCAATGGCCGCGCGCGCACGTTCCGCAATACCAACGCATTGGTGCGCGATCCGGAATGGGAGATCAGCCTGTCGAAAACCGGCTACATTCGTGAAGCCGGCCGGTGCCTCATCATGCAGACTTGGTTGCGCGCGCGCCCGGTGATGGTGGTGTTGCTCGATTCGTTCGGCCGCCATACCCGCACGGCTGACGCGCGGCGCCTGCGCGAATGGCTTGCCTCGCGGCCGTGGGACACCCTGGTCGCCGCGCCGCTTGCGCCGGCGTCCTGAGCAAAGTCCTCAGCGCTCCCGCGACACGTAGCCTTGCGCGCGTGACACCGTCAAGGCGGTTTCACGCACCAGCGGCGCCCAATCGGGGTTGAAACGCTCGGTCGGCGTCGACAATGAAATGCCGGCGACCAGTTCGCCGTTATCGTCATAAATACCGGCGGCAATGCAGCGCACGCCGATTTCCACTTCTTCCATGTCAAACGCGACACCGTGCCGGCGAATCTCGTCGAGCTCTTTTTCGAGCACGGCAAGATCGGTAATCGAGGTCGCGGTTGAACCCGGCAGGCCGGAGCGTTTGGCGTAAGCGCGCACTTCTTCGGCGCTGCCTTCGGCGAGAAACAGCTTGCCGGTGGCGGTGGTATGCAAGGGGGCCCGCGCCCCGACCACACGCACCACCCGCACCGACGAGCGGCCGCTCGAGGTGCGTTCCACGTACACGATCTCGTCCTTGTCACGAATGCCGAGATTGATGCTCTCGCCAGTGTGTTGATGCAGCTCGACCATGGCGTACATCGCGCTTTCCCGAAGTGAAATGCGGGATTTCACCAGCGCGCCAAGTTCCAGCAGGCGAATGCCCAAACGATAGATGCCGTTGTCGGTCCGTTCGACGAATCCGCTGCGCGCCATCGCGTTGAGAATGCGGTGAGCGGTCGACGGATGCAGCCCGGTTTCCGCCGCCAGTTGCTTGAGGGGTAAGGGGTCGGGGTGTGCTGAGAGGACGTCGAGCAGCGTCATCACGCGCTCGATGACCTGGACGGAGGTTTTGGCGGCGGGTTCGGTCATGACTGGATTCTCTGATTTGCGAATGTTACTTGAGTCCCGTAGATTTCGCCCAGTGAAATCCAATGCCGCAAGGCGCACTGGGGAGGTCAGGAATGAAACCGCGAATCGTCTTTCTGGAGGCCGACTCGGTGGGCGTGTCGTTGCGTCGTCCATCCGCACCGCACGAGTGGATCGAACATGCAGAGACGTCCGCCGCTGACGCAGCCGCGCGCCTGGCCGGCGCACACATTGCCATCATCAACAAACTGAATTTCGATGCGGCGCTGCTTGAACGTTTGCCTGAATTGAAGATGATTGCGCTCGCGGCCACCGGCACCGACAACGTCGATCTGGCGGCTTGCAGCGCGCGCGGCGTCGTTGTCAGCAACGTGCGTGGCTACGCCGCCACCTCGGTGCCCGAGCATGCCATGGCGCTCATGCTGGCGCTGTCACGGCGCTTGATCGATTACCACAATGACGTGCGCGCAGGGCGATGGGCGAGCGCGCGGAGTTTCTGCTTTTTCGATCACCCGATTGTCGATCTTCAGGGCGCCACGCTTGGCCTCGTCGGCAGCGGCAGTCTGGGTGGCGGTGTCGCGCAACGGGCGGAAGCCTTCGGCATGAAGGTGCTGTGGTCGGAGCGCCCCGGCGCGTCGCGTGTGCGTGCGGGGCATCATTCCTTCAGCGATGTGCTGCGCAGGTCGGACGTCCTCTCGCTGCATTGTCCGCTCACCGAAGCGACACGACACATGATCGACGCCGCCGCGCTGCGCGCGATGAAGCCGTCGGCGTTGCTGATCAACACCGCGCGCGGCGCCCTGGTCGACGATGTTGCCCTGGCCGATGCGCTGCGCACGGGCGAAATTGCCGGTGCCGCCATCGACGTGCTGGTCGAAGAGCCGCCACCGCCCGACCATCCGCTGCTGGCTGACGACGTGCCCAATCTGATCGTCACGCCGCACATCGCCTGGGCGTCGCGCTCCGCCATGCAGACGATGGCCGATCAGGTGGTTGACAACATCGATGCTTTTCTGGTTGGCGCGCCGCGCAATCTGGTGCTTTGAGGTCTCGAGCCCGGCCTCGGCACAAAACCGATGCGGGGCGGTTGTTCGCCGCCTGCGTCGCGGCTATAGTGGGGTCAAAACAAGGGAGACGATTCCCATGCATGGCGGCGGTAGCGCCAACAGTGGGAGCATAAAAACATGCGGTCGCTGAGCTTTGTGTTGACGCTCTACGTGTTCTGGCTGGTGTTGTCCGGCTATTTCACGTTCTTTCTGATGACGATCGGTTTCGCGTCGGCGGTTGCGATCCTGTTCTTTGCGCAGCGCATGGATGTGGTCGATCTCGAAGGGCATCCGATTTCGTTTGGCGGCAGCGCGATATTGTATTGGCCGTGGCTGATCAAGGAAATCATCGTCTCCGCGTGGGATGTGAGCAAGATCATCGTCAACCCGCGCCTGCCGATCAGTCCGACCATGGTGTGCGTGCGTGCCGGCCAGAAAACCTCGGTCGGCCGGGTCACCTACGCCAACTCGATCACGCTCACCCCGGGCACCATTTCGGTCGATATCGAAGGTGACGAGATTCTGGTGCATGCGCTGACGCGGGAGGGCGCCGAAGCCTTGCAGGAAGGCACCATGGACCGGCGTGTGACCGCATTCGAGGGGCGCTCCTGATGTACTTCGTCGTCGTCATTGCCATGTTGGTGACGCTGACCCTCGCGCTGGTACGCGCCTATCTCGGCCCGACCGTGTTCGACCGTGCGCTGGCCGCTAACACGGTGGGCACCGCCAGCATGCTGTTGCTGGCCATTTTCCAGTTTATTTCGGGGCGCCCCGAGTTCGTCGATCTGGCGCTCGTGTACGGGCTGCTGAGCGTTATCGGCACCATCGCGCTGCAGAAGTTCTTCCGCTACGGCGATCTGGGCGAACCGGGTCGCGCGCGGGAGAAGCGACCATGATCGTCATCGACATCCTGAGCTGGATTCTTGTTTCAGTGGGTGGCGTGTTCTGCGTGATCGGCGCGGTCGGCATGGTTCGCATGCCGGATTTCTACACGCGCATGCATGCCTCGAGCGTCGTCGACACGCTGGGTGCCGGCCTGATCATCCTCGGGCTGATTCTGCAAAGCGGCTTTACGCTTGCCAGCGTCAAACTGCTCATCCTCGGTTTGTTGATCTTCTTTACCTCGCCCACGGCAGCGCATTCGCTTGCCGATGCGGCTCTTGAGCGCGGTGCCAAACCGGTGCTGGCCGACGAAGGAGAACCCCCATCCTTACCACGCTGACCGCCGTTGTCCTGCTCACCCTGATGGCTGCGGCCGCGATCGGTATCGCGCGCCAGCGCAATCTGTTCGGGGTCGTACTGATGGCGGGAATCTACTCGTTCCTCATGGCGACGCTGTTGGTGGTGCTCGATGCGGTCGACGTGGCGATGACCGAAGCAGCGGTCGGTGCCGGCATTTCCACGGTGTTGCTGCTGAGTGCGATCTATCTGACCGGCGTGCGCGAATCGAAGCCGATCCATAAACCCTGGCTGCCGCTGTTCGTGGTCGCCGTCACCGGCGGCATGCTGGTTTACGGCACGCTCGGTCTGCCGGCGTTTTCCGATCCGCGGGCGCCAATCCACCGCCATGTCGCGCCACGCTACCTCGAAGAGGGGCCGAAGCTGACCGGCGTGCCCAACGTCGTCACCGCCGTTCTCGCCAGCTACCGCGGCTTCGATACGCTGGGCGAAACCGCCGTCGTGTTCACCGCCGGGATGGGCGTGATTGCCTTGCTTGGGCGCCGCTCGGCGCGCCGCAAATACAAGCGGACGGGCGAGGTCACGGACGAAAATGAAAACGCAGGGGACGGCCCGGACGGCGAGCGCCCGGACGATGAGGAGGTGCCGCGGGCATGAAGCTCGACATCATACTTCGCGTCATCGCGAAGCTGCTGATCCCGTTTGCCATCATGTTCGGCGTCTACGTGCAGTTTCACGGAGACTTCGGCCCCGGCGGTGGATTTCAGGCCGGCGTCATCATTGCTGCGGCAGTGGTCTTTTACGCCCTCATCTACGGCCTGCCGAGTGCGCGGAAAGTCGTGCCGGTGCGCCTCTCCGAAGTGCTGATTGCGGTCGGCCTGCTCCTCTATCTGTCCGTCGGCTTCGCCGGGATGTTGCTCGGCGGCAACTTTCTTGATTACTTCGTACTGGCGCACGACCCCGTCCATGGCCAGCATCGCGGCATTTTCTGGGTCGAACTTGGCGTCCTCATTACGGTTTTCGCGGTGATGCTCAAGATCTTCTACGTATTTGCCGGTCGCCGGCGCGATATCGACGAGCGTGCGCCATGACGATGGCCGGGCATTACACCTATTTCGTCACTATTCTGCTGCTCATGGTGGGACTGTTCGTGCTCATTGCGCGCAGCAACCTGATCAAAAAACTGATCGGTTTGGGCATCTTCCAGACCGCGGTTTACCTGCTCTACATTGCGCCCGGCAAGCTCATCGGCGGCAGTGCGCCGATCGTCGAGGAAGGCATCAAGGTCTATTCCAACCCGCTGCCACACGTGCTCATTCTCACCGCCATCGTCGTTGGGGTGGCCACGCTTGCGCTCGGGCTGGCGCTGGTCGTGCGTATCAAGGAAGCCTACGGAAGCATCGACGAGGAAGACATCCTTCAAAGCGATGCCGAAGCCGCCAAGAATAAACTGACGACTGCTGCCGAACCCATTGCTCGCTCATAATCTTCCCGCTCTGCTGGTTGTCGTGCCGCTGATGGCGGCGCCACTCATGGTCATCGTGCGGCGCGCCGGGCCCTGCTGGCTGATCGCGCTCGTCGCCAGCGTATTTTCACTGGGCGTGGCCATCGCGCTGCTCACGCAAACCCTGACGTCGGGCACCATCTCCTACGCGATGGGCAGTTGGGAACCGCCGCTGGGCATCGAGTATCGCGTCGACACCTTCAATGCCTTTATCGCGGTGACGGTTGCCCTGATGGGCGTCTTCGTCGTGCCTTTTTGCCGCCTTGGCATCGCCGACGAAATACGTCGCGAAGAGCAGTATCTTTTCTACTGCATGCTCATGCTGTGCCTCGCCGGCCTGCTGGGTATCCTGGTCACGGGTGACGCGTTCAACATCTTCGTCTTTCTCGAAGTGTCTTCGTTGGCGACCTACGTGCTCATTGCGATGGGGCGCGACCGGCGCGCGGTGATGGCGTCGTACCAATACTTGCTGATGGGCACCGTGGGTGCCACGATGTATGTGCTTGGCATCGGCATTCTGTATCTCGAAACCGGCACCCTGAACCTCGCCGACCTGGCGGTGCGTCTGCCGCAACTCGGTGATCCGCGTGGCACGCTTGCCGCGCTGGCCTTCATCACGGTGGGCCTTTCGCTCAAGATCGCCCTGTTCCCGTTGCACCTGTGGCTGCCCAACGCCTATGTTTTTGCGCCGTCGGCGGCTTCGGCCTTTATTGCAGCAACCGCCACCAAGGTGTCGCTGTATGTGCTGATGCGCTATTTCTTCACCATCTTTGGTTCGGTGGTGGTGTTTGATATGCACCTTACGGGTGCCATTCTGGTGGCGCTCTCGCTGGCCGCCATGTTCATTGCTGCCGCGGTGGCAATCTACCAGCACAATGTCAAACGCATGCTGGCCTATTCAAGTCTTTCGCAAATCGGTTACATCACGCTCGGCATCAGTCTCAACACCGTAGGCGGGCTGACCGCGGCCACGATTCATGTGTTCAATCACGCGCTGACCAAGGGCGGCATGTTCCTGTTGCTCGGGTGTGCGGTGGCGCGCTGTGGTGACTCCAGCTTCGAACGGATCGCCGGCCTCGGCCGCACCATGCCGCTGACTGCGTTCGCGTTCGTGATCGGCGGCTTCAGCCTGGTCGGAATTCCCGGCACCGCAGGCTTCATCAGCAAATGGTATCTGGTGATCGCGGCGATGGAAGCGGGCCACTGGTGGATGGTGGGGGCGATCATGCTCAGTTCGCTGCTCGCCCTGATCTACGTCTGGCGCTTTGTCGAAGTGGCTTATTTCCGCGAGCCGCCTGCCGACCTTCGCTCGCCCGGTGAGGCGCCGTGGTCAATGACAGTGCCGGCCGTGGCGACGATCGCTGCCTGCGTCTATTTTGGTGTGGACGCGAGTTGGAGCGGCGAAATGGCGCAACGGGCGGCCGAAGCGTTGATCGGGGGCTGGAAATGAGCGGTTCGTGGGCGCTCGGCTTCATCCTCGCGACGCCATTCATCGGCATGGCGGCCGTGGCGCTGAGCGGTCGCAACGCCAATATGCGCGAGGGCATGACGCTGACGACCGCGGTGCTGTTGTTCGCCCAGGTGGTCGCGCTGGCCGGCCCGATCATGGACGGCGCCCGGCCTTCGCTTGAACTTGTCGAATTCCTGCCCGGGCTGTCGCTCACCCTCGCCGCCGAGCCACTCGGTCTGCTCTTCGGTCTGATTTCGTCGGGGCTGTGGATCGTCAGTTCGTTGTATTCGATCGGTTACATGCGCGGTAACAATGAAAAGCACCAGACGCGCTTTTTTGTCTGTTTCGCCGGTGCCATCTTCGCCGCACAGGGCATCGCGTTTGCCGGCAACATGATGACGCTGTTTCTGTTCTATGAAGTGATGACGCTGATCACCTACCCGCTGGTTGCACACAGCGGCACAGAGCACGCCAAGAAGCAGGCGCGGATCTATCTGGGTGTGCTCATGGGCACCTCGATCGCCTTTCTGCTCACCGGCACGCTGGCCACTTGGGTGCTGACGGGTACGCTGGATTTCCGCCAAGGCGGCATCCTCGCCGGCCATGTCGGCGCAGCGGGCACGACGGTGCTGGTGGCGCTCTACATGTTCGGTATCGGCAAGGCGGCGCTGATGCCGTTCCACCGTTGGTTGCCGGCGGCGATGGTTGCGCCGACGCCGGTGTCAGCGTTGCTGCATGCCGTGGCGGTGGTTAAGGCCGGGGTGTTCACCGTTGTCAAGGTGGTGGTGTATATCTTCGGTGCCGAACATCTGATGAGCCTGGGCAGTGCCGACTGGGTCCCGTACATAGCCGGTTTCACCATCATTGCCGCGTCGGTGGTGGCGCTGCGCGCCGACAACCTCAAGCGGCGGCTGGCGTATTCGACGGTCAGCCAGTTGTCTTACGTCACGCTGGCGGCCACGATGCTGGCGCCGATTTCGATCGTTGGCGCCACCTTGCACATCGCGGCTCACGCCGTCGGCAAGATCACCCTGTTCTTCGCCGCCGGCTCCATTTACACCGCGGCGCACAAAACCGAAATCAGCCAGCTCGATGGCATCGGCCGGCGCATGCCGTGGACCATGACTGCCTTCGGCATCGGCGCGCTGTCGATGATCGGCCTGCCGCCCGCGGTCGGTTTCGTCTCGAAGTGGTACATCCTTACCGCGGCGATGAGTCTCGAACACTGGGTCATCGTTGGCGTGCTCATCCTCAGCACACTGCTCAACGCCGGTTACTTCATTCCGATCGTATGGCGTGCCTTCATGCGTGCGCCGCCGGCCGATCCGGACGATCAGCATCACGACGCCCACGGCGAAGCGCCAACCATCATGGTGGTGGCGCAAACCGTCACCGCCGCGCTCGTCGTCGGGTTGTTTTTCTTTCATGAATCCTTGCTGCGTCTCGCGCGCACCGTCGCGGGAGGTTTCTGATGAGTACGCCGACATTCTCCACCCGGCGCGGTCGCGTGCTGTGGCAGGGCCTGCTGATCGTACTGGTTGTCACCCTGGCGGCGGGATTTTTCGTGCACGGCCACCCGCACTTCGGCTTCGACGGCTGGCCCGGCTTCAATGCGTGGTACCCGTTCCTTGCCTGCGTGCTGCTGGTCGGCGTGGCGCGCGCGGCCTTCAGCGGTATGGCGGCAGCGGAGGACGATGATGATGAATAGGCGGCAGTCGCGCACGTCTGCGCAGCAGCGGAGGCGACATGGCGATGGTTGAGCTGTTGGGACATCCCGCGCTGTGGCTGGTGCTCGGCGGACTGGCCATGGGTCCGCTGCGTGGCACGCGGCGCAGCGTGCTGTCGCTGGTCTTGCCGCTGCTCGCTTTCTTGCTCGCCTGGCGGCTGCCCGACGGCGTCTCCGGTGGCTTCGCGTTTCTCGATTATTCGCTCGAAGTGCTGCGCGTCGATCGCCTCGGGCGGCTGTTTGCGATGGTGTTTTCGCTCGCCCTGTTCGCCGGCAGCATTTTTGCCCTGCGCCAGCCGAGCAAGCTCGAAGTGCCGGCCGCCTTCGTTTATGCAGGCAGCGCGGTCGGCGCGGTACTCGCCGGTGATCTGGTGACCTTGTTCCTGTGCTGGGAGCTGATGGCGATCGCCTCGACGCTGGTCATCTGGGCCGGCGGCCGCAAGGCCTACCCGGCGGCGATGCGATATCTGATGGCGCATCTGTTCGGCGGTGTGCTGCTGATGGCCGGCATCGTCGGTCACCTCGCGGCAGGCGGCAGTCTGCGTTTCGAGGCGATGTCGCTCGACAGCGCCGCGCACTGGCTGATGCTCGCCGGTTTCCTGGTCAACGCCGGCGCGTTTCCGCTGTGGTCGTGGTTGCCGGATGCCTACCCACGAGCGTCGTGGAGCGGCATGGTATTTCTCTCCGCGTTCACCACCAAGACCGCGGTGTATGCCGTCATGCGTGGCTTCCCCGGTGCCGAGGTGCTGATCCCGATCGGCCTGCTGATGGCCGCCTACGGCCTGATCTACGCGCTGGTAGAGAACAATGCCCGACGTGTGCTGGCCTACGCCATCATCAACCAGGTCGGTTTCATGATCGCCGGTATCGGCATCGGCACCGAGGTCGCCCTCAACGGCGTCGCGGCGCATGCTTTCGCGCACATCGTCTACAAGGCGTTGCTGATCATGGCGGTCGGTGTGGTGGTGATGCAGACCGGCAAGAGTCGTTGCAGCGAACTGGGCGGGCTGGCGCGCAGGATTCCGTTCACCACGGCCTTCGCGGTGTTTGGTGTGTTGGCGATGTCGGCACCGCTGACGGCCGGCTTCATCACCAAGTCGCTGGTGCTTCAGGGGGCGGCGGATGCGCATCTGGCGTTCACCTGGGCCGCCATGATGGTGGTGGCGGCCGGCGTCTTTCTGGTCGGTCTCAAGGTTGTCGGCCTGGTGTATTTCGGCACGGCGCACGACGACACGCTAAAGCCCAAAGAGGCCACCACGAGCCAGTTTTGCGCGATGGGCGCGCTGGTGCTGATGAGCCTTGCCGCCGGCATTTACCCACGGCTGCTCTACGATCTGTTGCCCTTCGCCACCGACTACCAGCCCTACACCGGCGCTCACGTCGTCCATCAGCTGCAGCTGCTGCTCGTCACCACGGTGGCCTTTATCGTGCTGCGCCCGGTGCTGGTGCGCATGCTGGGTCGCTTGCATGATGTCGACAGCCTGTATCGCGGCGGTAATGATCGCCGCATACGCCGCATCGCCGGCGACATGAGCGACGCGCTGGCGGCGTTCGGCCGCCGGATGGGCGAATCCGCGATCGGATTCAACGCCGGGCTGAAGCGCTACTATGGCTCGCAAAGCGTGCTCGCGCGTACCTGGCCGTCGGGCAGCATGGTGTTGTGGGTGGCGGTGTTGCTGCTCACCTACCTGGTGCTGTTCTTCGTGCCGTTATGAGCGCGTCATGACCAATGCGGCCTCACCTGCGCGCGAGGGCATGCGGCTCTCCAAACTGATGTCGGAGCGTGGCATGTGCTCGCGGCGTGAAGCGGATGCGCTGATCGAGCGCGGCTGGGTGTTTGTCGACGGCCAGCGGGTGGCCGAACTGGGCGTGCGCGTGCAACCCGACGTCATCGTCACGCTCGACGCACGCGCCGAGGCCAAGCAGGCTGAGCGGGTCACAATCCTCCTGCATAAACCCGTTGGTTTTGTTTCCGCGCAACCCGAGAAAGGCTATCGCGCCGCCGTGTCGCTGATTACCGCAGACCACCTCGCCGTGGGCGCAAACCGCCGCTTCTCACGCGATCACCTCAAAGGTCTGGCGCCCGCTGGCCGCCTCGACATCGACTCCACCGGCCTGTTGGTGATGACACAGGACGGTCGCGTGGCACGTCAGTTGATCGGTGATGACAGCCAGATCGACAAGGAGTATCTGGTGCGCGTCGAAGGCAAGTTGTCGGCCGAAGGGTTGGCCTTGCTCAACCACGGACTGCACCTCGACGGGCGCGCCCTGCGCCCGGCGAAAGTGAGCTGGCAGAACACCGATCAGTTGCGTTTCATCCTCCGCGAAGGGCGCAAACGGCAGATCCGCCGCATGTGCGAGCAGGTCGATCTCAAGATCACCGGCCTCAAACGCATCCGCATCGGCAAAGTCACGCTGGGCGATCTGCCGCGCGGGCAATGGCGCTATCTGCGCGAGGGCGAGTCCTTTTAGACACGGCTCATTCAGTACGCAGTGCATCCACCGGATCAAGCGTGGTCGCCTTGCGCGCTGGCAGCACGCCTGCCAGCAGGCCAATGACGACTGCCGATAACTCGGCGACGGCGACAAAACGCCAGGGTGTGTGCACCGGCAAAGCGGGCACAAGCAGACCGACAAGCTGCGCCAGGCCGCCGCCGATGAGCAGTCCAAGGATGCCCCCGACCGTGGCCAGCGCCACCGCCTCGCCGAGAAACAGCCCGAGAATCGTGCGGCGTGGTGCGCCCAGCGCGACCAACAGGCCGATTTCGGCAGTGCGTTCGGTGACCGCGATGGTCATGATGGTGACGATACCGACGGCGCCGACGAGCAGCGAAATACCGCCCAGCGCGCCAATCGCTGCGGTGAGAATGCCGAGAATGTTCGACAGCGTGTCGAGCATGTCCTGCTGCGTGGTGAGCGCGAAGTCGATACGGCCATGCCGCGCTTCGAGCAGTCGCTCCACCTGTCGACTGGCCACATCGGCCGGCACGCCCTCACGATAGGCGACGTTGATCTCCATCAGCCCTTCGCGGTTGTACAACGCGAGTGCGCGGCCGGCGGGGATGTACACGCTGTCGTCGAGATCAATGCCCAGCACCTGGCCCTTTTCCTCCATCACGCCGACCACGCGAAAACGCTCGCCGGCGATGCGGATGCGTGCGCCGAGCGCGTTGCCGTTGCCGAACAGCTCGGTTTTCAACTTGGCGCCGAGCACCGCAAAGGCGCGCGGCTGATCGCTGTCGTCGGGCGGCAGAAAGCGCCCGCTGCGCACCCGAAGGGTGAATACCTGCTGCATTGCCGGGCCGACGCCCATCACCATGACGCGCCGTACGCGGCCCTTGCCTTCGACTTCCGAATTGCCCGACACCACCGGCGTGACCGCGGTGATGAACGGCACGCGCTCGAGCGCGCGGGCGTCGGCCAGGGTGAGCGGACGCGAGGTGCTGGGCAGGCCGGGCGGCCCGCCACGCGCGCCTTTCTTGCCCGGTGTGATCTCGATGACATTGGTCCCGAACTGGGTGAATTCAGCGAGTACAAACTGGTGAATGCCCTCGCCGATCGAGGTCAACAGAATGACTGCGGCAATGCCGACCGCAATGCCCAGCAGAGTGAGGAAACTGCGCATGCGATGGGCGACCAGCGAGCGCACTGCGAGGGTGAGAAAGTCGCGCCAGCTCACAACGGGCTCATCGCTTCGACAACGCGTCAACCGGATCGAGGCGCGCCGCGCGGCGTGCCGGCATGACGCCGAACAGGATGCCGGTGACAATCGCGGTGCCCAGCCCGGCGATGATTGCCCAGTCGGGCGGATAGGCGGGCAGGTCGGGGAAGGCCAGGCGCAGTCCCCAGGCGCCGGCATGACCCAACGCGAGGCCGGCCAGTGCGCCGGCGATCGAGAGCAGGGCGGCCTCGGCGAGAAAGACCCGGCGGATCGCGTTGCCGGTGGCCCCCAGCGCCTTGAGCAGGCCGATTTCGCTGGTGCGCTGGGTGACTGCGACGAGCATCACGTTCATCACCAGAATGCCGGCCACGGCGAGGCTGATCGCGGCGATGCCGGCGACGGCCAGCGTGAGCGCACTGAGGATGCGGTCGAAGGTGCCGAGCACGGCGTCCTGGGTAATCAGCGTGACATCTTCTTCGTCGTCATGGCGCGCCTTGAGAATGTTCAGCACCTGCTGTTTGGCGGCCGGCACGGCATCGCGGTTGCGCGCTTCGACAAAGATGCGGAACAGGCCGGCGGTGTTGA
>CBDTZF010000039.1:0-12240 GCA_965364825.1 uncultured Rhodocyclaceae bacterium
CCCCGCTTCGGCATCATGCGCGGGCGCGAATTCATTATGAAAGACGGCTACTCCTTCCACGCCGATTTTGATGATCTGAAGCGTGAATACGACAATATGTACGCGACCTACACGCGCATCTTTACGCGCGTGGGGCTGCAGTTTCGCGCAGTAGCGGCAGACACCGGATCGATCGGCGGCACTGGTTCGCACGAATTTCATGTGATTGCCGAGACCGGCGAGGACGACATCGCCTATTGCCCCGACTCCGACTTCGCCGCCAACGTCGAGCTCGCCGAGGCGGTAGCGCCAGCGTTCGATCGTCCGGCAGCCACCGCGGCGCTTAACAAAGTGCATACGCCGGGCGTGAAGACGATTGCCGATCTCGTCAAATACCTCGACATCCCGATCGAAGCCACGGTCAAGGCAGTGGTCGTCGAAGCCGAAGACGGCGGTACGCCCGTGCTGCTGATGGTGCGCGGCGACCACGCCCTCAACGAAATCAAGGTGCAAAAACTCGAGGGCATCAGGGATCCACTCACCTTCGCCACGCCCGAAGCCATCGCGGCCAGTTTTGGCGCCGACCCCGGCTCGCTCGGCCCGGTGGGCTTCCCCGGACGCGTGATCATCGATCGCAGCGTTGCCGTGATGGCCGATTTCGTTATCGGCGCCAACGAGAATGACCAGCATTTCACCGGCGCCAACATCGGCCGCGATTTCCCCGAATGCGAGATTGCCGATCTGCGCGATGTCGTCGCCGGCGATCCGTCGCCAGATGGCAAAGGCGTGCTGGCGCTGTGCCGCGGCATCGAAGTGGGCCACATCTTTCAGTTGCGCAGCAAATACGCCGCACCGCTGGGCGCCCGCTTTCTCGACGAGAACGGCCGCGAGCAGGTCATGGAAATGGGCTGCTACGGGATCGGCGTATCGCGCATCCTCGGCGCCGCGATCGAGCAGAACAACGACGATCACGGCATCATCTGGCCCGACGCCATTTCGCCCTTCCAGCTCGTTATCTGCCCGGTTGGATGGGGTAAATCGGAAGCCGTGCGTGAACAGGCAGAAGCCTTGTACAGCGCACTCAATGCCGCCGGGATCGACGTCATCCTCGACGAGCGCAACGAACGCCCCGGCGTAATGTTTGCCGACTGGGAACTGATCGGGGTGCCGCATCGCGTGGTGATCGGCGAGCGCGGCCTCAAGGAAGGCACGGCCGAATATCAGGGTCGCCGCGACGCGGCCGCCACGAATGTACCGATCGACACCCTCGAAGCCTTCATCAAGGAACGACTCGCCCAATGACTCTGCCCGCCCCTGCCCGCATCCTCAACCGCTTGACCCGGCTCGCCGTGATGCTGACCGCGTTAGGCGCGTGTAGCGTCGCCGGGGCCGGACAGCAGCAATACGAGCCGCTCGCCGCCAGCGTGCAGGCCGCGCTGCAATCTGCGGTCAGCGATCGCGCCGCGCCGCGCCCTCTGTTCGCCACAGCGCAAGGCGAAGCGAATTGGCTCGCCACCATGGACGAGCGACTCGCGCGCCGCATCCCCGACAGCGACTATCGGCGCGATCTGCTGCGCTCGGTGCATTACGAGGCCACGCGCGCCGGACTCGATCCGCAACTCGTGCTCGGCCTCATCCAGGTGGAGAGCAATTTCCGCAAATACGCGGTGTCTACGGCCGGCGCACGCGGCTATATGCAAATCATGCCGTTCTGGTCGAAACTGCTCGCCGAGAGTGAAGACAACCTCTTTCACCTGCGCACCAATCTGCGCTACGGCTGCACCATCCTGCGCCACTATCTCGATATCGAAAACGGCAACCTGTTCCGTGCCCTGGGCCGCTACAACGGCAGTCTCGGCAAGGCGGCCTACCCCGAGCTGGTTTTCAAAGCCTGGCAGCAATGGGCCTATACGCCCTCGACCGAGTCGATTGCCGCTAGCGATGTGAGCGCGCAGTAGCGTTTCGACCTGTGTGGCGCACGCTTCGCATCACCCTGCTTTTGGTTGTGCTAGCGACGGTCGCGCTCGGCGCCTGGCGCGCGCAAACTCGCGCCACCGCCTGGAAAAATACGCTGCATGTCACGATCTACCCGATCAACGCTGATCAGCGCCCGGCCACCGCCGATTACCTCTCGCGACTATCCGCCGAAGACTTCTCCGCCATTGAGCAATGGCTTGAAGCGCAGGCGCGCCGCTACGGCATCGATCTGCTGCGCCCGATCCGCATTACGCTTGCACCGGTGCGGCAACAACGCGCGCCGCAGCCACCACGCCGTTCGGACGCCTTCGACAACATCCTGTGGAGCCTGCAGATGCGCTACTGGGCCTGGCGCAATGACGAAAGCCCCGGCCCCCGCCCCGACATCCGCCTGTTCGTGCAATATCACGACCCCCGCGCCACGCCCGCGGTACAGCACTCCGTCGGTATCGAAAAAGGTTTGATCGGTCTCGCCAACGTATTCGCCAGCCGCCTCGAACACGGCAGCAACCTCGTCGTCATGGCGCACGAAATGCTGCATACCCTCGGTGCCAGCGACAAATACGATCCCGCGACGTTGCAGCCGCGCTATCCCGACGGCTATGCCGAGTCCCAGCGCACGCCGCTTTACCCGCAGCGACTGGCCGAAATCATGGGCGGACGGATTCCGCGCTCGCCACTGCAGGCCGACATTCCGCGCGCCCTCTATGCCACCGTTGTCGGTCCGCTGACCGCGCGCGAAATCGGCTGGCTGCGATAGACGAGCCCTCTCCACGCGCGTAAAAAAAGCCGGCGCTCGCCGGCCGATCAATCACGCGTCGCCGTTCAGAAACCGAAACGCAAGCCCAGCGTAATCAAATCCACATCGGTTTCGCCGCCGACATCGTCGTCACCAACATTGAGAAAACGCTCCCACTCGAAACGAGCGGACATCGATGGCGTGAGGCTATATTCGGCGCCCAGCCCAAAGACAAAATTTGTTTCGCTGTCCGACTCATCAGCGGTTGCCGTTCCGCCGGGTCCGGTCGCCCTGACATCAACCTCGTTCTCGGCAAAGTACACGCCGCCCTTGGCCAGCAGCGAAAACCGGTTCGCCACCGGCGCGCGTCCGACGGCCTGAACGTACATGCCATGGCTTTCCCAGTCTGCCTTGGCATTCCCGCCTGTATAGCGCGCCTTGTATTCGGCCGAGCCGAGATTCGCGTAACCGCCTTCGACGGCAAAGTTTGGTGTAAAGCCGTAGCCGAGATACGCTTTATAACCGACATCGTTTTCATCCGCATCGCTTGTCAGGCCCGTCACACCGACATCGATCAGTTGCTGATCGAGTGTCCCTTTGTCGATGTCCGAGGAGGCAGCGCCCACCGAAAGACCGCCATAAAAACCCTGTGACTGCGCCACCGCGCCATTGATTGCAAACAAACACCCTGCGAGGGCAACAGCCTGCTTGATCATCTACTTCTCCCCTTGCTTTATGCGTTACGAAGTTCAATCGTGAAACATACGCCGATCGCATTAATTCTAATCTGTTCGAGACACCGGCGAAACCGGAACAAAGGAACAATTGCCGTGCAGTTCGCTCAAGGTAAGGACATGGACCGCCTGATGTGAAAATCGATCGCCCATCCTGGACTCCTTGAGATGTCACCGACCACCATCAAGGGCCGCGGTAGCGCTCTCACGCTCGACAGCCGATTTCTCGACTGGCAGCGCGAAGCCTTTGACGACGGCTGGAGCGACGACACGCCGGTCGCAGCGCCAGCCACCACCGTTGCCATCGATACCACGCGCACCGTCATCACCCACAACCAGTCGCCGGACGTTCCCTTCGACCGCTCGATCAATCCCTATCGCGGCTGCGAGCATGGCTGCGCGTATTGCTTTGCGCGGCCCTCGCATGCCTGGCTGGGATTGTCGCCGGGGTTGGATTTCGAAACCAAGCTGGTGGCGAAACCCGACGCGGCCGAACTGCTCGTCAAGGAGCTGGCGGCACCCAACTATCAGTGCGAACCGATCGCGCTCGGCGTCAATACCGATGCCTACCAGCCGATCGAACGCAAGCTGGGGATCACGCGCGAGATCCTGCGCGTGCTGGCCGACTGCCGTCACCCGGTGGTCTTGATCACCAAATCCGCGCTGATCGAGCGCGATATCGATCTGCTGTCGCGTCTCGCACAAGATCATCTGGTGCAAGTCATGTTTTCGATCACCACGCTCGATGCGGAACTGGCACGCACGCTGGAACCGCGCGCCGCCTCGCCGTCCCGACGCTTGCAGGCGGTCGAAACCTTGAGTCGCGCCGGCGTGCCGGTCGGTGTGCTGTTTGCGCCGCTGATTCCGGCGCTCAACGATCACGAGATGGAAGCCGTGCTTGCCGCCGCGGCCGAGCACGGCGCGACCACCGCGGGCTACGTGCTGCTGCGCCTGCCGGGTGAAGTGCGGCAGATTTTCGAAGACTGGCTCACTCAGCATGTGCCCGACAAGGCCGCGCATGTGATGAATCTGGTGCGTCAGCTAAGGCTGGGCCGGGTCAACGATCCGCGCTTCGGCCACCGCATGCGTGGCAGCGGGCCGCTTGCCGCGCTCTACCGCCAGCGCTTCGCGCTCGCCTGCCGGCGCCATGCGCTGAGTGCGCGCCATGACGTGCTCGATCGCACGTGCTTTGTGCCACCGGTGCCGCGGGGTGCGCAACAATCCTTGTTCTGAGCCGCTGGCGGAACGGCAATCCCGCATCCGCCGCGACCGGATCCGTTGCACTCAGGCCTGCGCGGCTGTCAGCTCCCACGCTTCGCCGACGATCTCGAACGAGCGCAATCGCGCCGCGTGATCGAAAATCTGTGCGGTAAGAATCAATTCATCGGCACCCGTCTCGGCGACGAGATGTTCGAGGCGGGCACGAATGGTGTCGCGATCGCCAACCGCCGAGCACGCGGTGGCGTCATCGACAAACTCACGCTCGCGCGAGCCCCACTCGCGTTCATGGTCGTGCGACGGCGGCTGCAGCCGGCCGCGGACACCCCGCGCCATACGGGCAAAGGCGTTGCGCAGGGAGGTGGACAGCAAACGGGCTTCATCGCCGCTGTCGGCAGCGATGACATTCGCCGCCACCATCGTCCAGGGCTTTTTGAGTGCTGCCGAGGGCTGAAACTGGCTGCGGTACAGTTCGAGCGCGTGCAGCAGATGGTGCGGGGCAAAGTGCGAGGCGAAGGCATACGGCAAGCCAAGTCGCGCCGCCAGTTGGGCGCTGAACAGGCTCGACCCGAGCAGCCAGATCGGCACCTGCAGGCCGGCGCCAGGCACCGCCTGCACCGCTTGGCCCGGTTTCACGGGTTCGAACCAGCCTTGCAATTCGAGCACGTCCTGCGGAAAGCTCGCGTCGCTGTCGCCCATATTGCGGCGCAAGGCGCGCGCGGTTAACGGATCGGTGCCGGGTGCGCGCCCAAGGCCCAGATCTATGCGTCCTGGATAGAGCGATTCGAGCGTGCCGAACTGTTCAGCGATCACCAGCGGCGCGTGGTTGGGTAGCATTACGCCACCGGCGCCAACACGGATGCGTTGGGTATTGGCCGCGATGTGCCCGATCACCACTGCCGTGGCGGCGCTGGCGATGCCTATCATGTTGTGATGCTCGGCCAGCCAGTAGCGGGCATAGCCCCAGCCGTCGGCGTGGCGCGCGATGTCGGTGGCATTGGCCAGCGCCTGCGCGGGTGTGCCGCCTTCGACGATGGGCGCGAGATCGAGAATGGAAATTGGTATCGGGAGCATGGTCAGGCCGAAGTTTCCGTCCGAAAGATGAGCGTCTAGCCGGCGCCGCCAACCGTCAGGGCGTCGATGCGCAGCGTGGGCTGGCCGACGCCTACGGGCACGCTCTGGCCGTCCTTGCCGCAGGTGCCGACGCCGGGGTCGAGCGCCATGTCGTTGCCGATCATCGACACGCGGGTGAGGGCGTCGGGGCCGTTGCCGATCAGCGTGGCGCCCTTTACCGGGCGCGTCACCTTGCCGTTTTCGATCAGATAGGCCTCGGCGGTGGAAAAGACGAACTTGCCCGAGGTGATATCCACCTGCCCACCGCCGAAATTGACCGCGTACAAGCCGCGATCGACCGAGGCCAGAATTTCCTGCGGATCATGGCCACCGTTCAGCATGTAGGTGTTCGTCATGCGCGGCAGCGGCAGATGCGCGAAGGATTCGCGCCGCCCGTTGCCGGTCGGTTTCATGCCCATCAGGCGCGCATTGAGCATGTCTTGCATGTAGCCGGTGAGCACGCCGTCCTCGATCAGCGTGGTGGCCTCGGTGGGATTGCCTTCGTCGTCGATGGTGAGCGAGCCGCGCCGGTCGGCCAGCGTACCGTCGTCGATCACGGTGACGCCCTTGGCCGCGACCTGCTGGCCCATGCGCCCGGCGAAGGCGGAACTGCCCTTGCGGTTGAAATCGCCCTCCAGCCCGTGGCCGATCGCCTCATGCAGCAAAATACCCGGCCAGCCCGGGCCGAGCACGACCGTCATGGTGCCAGCGGGCGTCTGATCGGCGTGAAGATTGATGCTCGCCTGATGCACGGCAGCCTTTGCATACTCGCGCAACTGTGCATCGTCGAAATGGGCGTAGTCGAAGCGCCCGCCACCACCCGAGCTGCCCTGCTCGCGGCGCCCGTTCTCTTCCATGATCACAGTCACCGACACCCGCACCAGCGGGCGTACGTCGGCGGCCAGATGGCCATCATCACGCGCCACCAGCACCGTTTCCCATGAACCGACGAGATGCGCCATGACCTCCGTGACGCGCGCATCCTCGGCCCGCGCAAAGCCTTCCAGGCGTTCGAGCAGCGCAACCTTTTCGGTGTCGCCCAGCGACGCAAATGGATCGACCGGCCGATAGCGCGGCGCCGTCGCCGCAGCATGTTTCACCGCGGTGCGCCCGTTGCCACCGCCATCGGCGATCGCACGTGTCGCGTCTGCGGCCGCCATCAGCGCCGGCAGACTAATCTCGTCAGAATAGGCGAAGGCCGTTTTCTCGCCACTGATGGCGCGCACACCGACGCCTTGATCGATGTTGAAGCTGCCCGATTTGACGATGCCCTCTTCCAGACTCCACGCTTCGGTGCGGTGGTACTGGAAATAGAGATCGGCGTAGTCGATGCGGTGCGCGTGCAGGCGCGCGAACACGCGCTCGAGTGAAGGCAGCGTGAGGCCACTGGGCACCAGCAAGTGTTGCTCGGCAGTGGTAAACGCGGTAACTGGTGAGTCCATGAAGCTCCATCCTTCTGCCGGCAACGGCCGGCGCAGCATTATCAGGTGATTTGTCGGTGTTGCAGCGCCGGCAGGCGCGTGCGCACCTCGGCGATCAGTGCGGGATCGATGTCGGCAATGATCACGCCGGCACCCTCAGCGCGGCGCGCCAGCACCTTGCCCCAAGGATCGGCAATCAGCGTATCACCATAGGTGCGCCGTCCGCTGGGATGACGCCCGCCCTGGGCCGGCGCCATGACGTAGCATTGATTTTCGATGGCGCGCGCACGCAGCAGCACTTCCCAGTGTGCGCTGCCGGTGGTGTAGGTAAAGGCGGACGGCAGCACAATCAGATCAACCTCGCCCATGGCGCGAAACATCTCGGGAAAGCGCAAGTCGTAACACACCGACAGGCCCACCCGGCCGCAGGGCGCATCGAAGGTCACGACCTCGTCACCCGCCTCGATGGTTTCCGATTCTAGGTAGCGCTCCTGGCCGTTGTCGAAACCGAACAGATGAATCTTGTCATAGCGCGCCACGCGGTGGCCGCGCTCGTCATACACCAGCGAGGCGTTACGCACCTTGCCGGCGTTGACGCTGACCAGGGGCACGGTACCGCCGATCAGCCACACGCCATGACGCTGTGCAGCGTCGCGCAAAAAATCCTGGATCGGGCCTTCGCCATCGACTTCCCGTGCCCGCACCTTGTCGTTTTCATCGCCACTCAAAAGCGGAAAATACTCGGGCAGCGCGATCAGTCCGGCGCCGCCCTCGGCCGCCTCGGCAATCAGATCGCCGGCGATGGCGAGGTTGTCCTCCACGACAGGGCCGGAGACGGTCTGTATGGCGGCAATACGGAAGTTGCGGGCTTCGTCTTGCATATCATTGACTCTGAGTCGGCGCCACCGGCGCGGTGTCCTGAGGCGGCGCGGTGCGATCGATTTTTTCGACTTTGGGATCGTCCCAGGTGCCGCTCACCGCGTACTGGAAGGCGAACAGTTTTTCGACCGGATCCTGCAAGGCTTTCTGCGCCAGATAGGTCACCACGCCGGCCACCGGATTGACCGCACCGACCGCAGCGGCAATCGCAATTGATTCACTCAGCGTCGGTTGTACCATCACCGTCAGATCCTGCGTCTCGTCGGGCACGCTGGCCGATCCGCGCAGGAAGATGCGCGCTGCGGGGCCGCGTATTTCGAGCGGATCGGTTCGCAACACGCCCTGTTCCACGTCGATGCTACCGGAAATGCGATCGAAGGCGAATCCTTCGCTGAATATGTCGCGAAAATCGAGTGTGATACGCCGCGGCAGCGACTGCAGGCTGAGCACACCGAGCAGCCGCCCGACGCCGGGATCGAGCTTGCGGAACTGCCCGGATTTCGCCAGCAAAGAGAACTGGCCGCTCATCGTGTCATAGTCGAGCGTCGTCGGCGCGCCACGCCAGCCCAGCTTCCCCGTCATCGAGACGTCGCCGCCGCGCACCGCGTCGGGGTATCCGAGACGTTTGAGCAGCACGCCTGCATCTGGCGTGGTGAGTACGAAATCGAGATCGGTGCGCATTGGCGCCTTCGCCCGCCATACGCCACTGCCGGTCAGTTCGCCCTGCTCGCTGCCGAGCGCGAAGCGATTCAGATGCCACAAGCCATCTCGATTGACCGCCTGCAGTTCGAGCCGGCCCAGATCGAGGCCGCGCATGCCGAAGCGCTCGGCCACGATGTCGAGCGCTGGTAAAGATTCGACAACGTCGGGCACGCGCGCCTCTGCGTTGTCGGCATCCGTGGTCGTCTTGCCGAGCATCAGGCGTGCGAAGCGCGCATGCACCGCACCGGCGTCCTGCTGCGCCCAATCGACAGTGCCTTCGGCTTCGCGCGAGCGCACTTTTGCCGACCAGGTGCCGCCGTCGCGACGCGCATCCACACGCAAATTGTGCAAGGTGTAGCCAAACGCGTCGAGCTGTCCCGTCTGCAGCGCGATGCCGGCCAAAGGCAGCGATTCACCGTCCGCCGAGCCGCCGCCCATCACATCACGCCACGCGTCGACATCCAGCCTCGGCTGATCGATCGACACCATCAGGCCGTTGCTGGCACGACGCGCCGGCGCACCGATACCCAGCCCGCCAGCCATGCGCTGCCAGCCGTCTTTAGCACGCGGCACGCTCGCGTCGAACCTTGCGATGTCGCCAAGCGTGACGTCCACTTGTGTGCTCTGATCGCGCCGGAACGTGAGGTTAACGCTTGCCGGCATGGCCGTGGACGCCGATTTGTTCAAAGGCGCGGGCAGGCTGGAGGCGACGCCGGACAGCGGCGCGTCGACCCGCACCGTGCTTTGCCCGCCGCGCACATCGACCCGTGCGGTCCACGGCGTCTCGCCCGACAGATGGTCGAGCAGCGGCCAACCGTAGTACGCCTCTGCGGCCGACATCCGCGCCGCGCCGTTGGCCTCGAACACCACCGCACCGTCCCCTTCGGTGCGCGCCGACAGGCGCATCGGCGCACCGAGCAGCGTGCCACGCGCCTCGGGAATGCTCAGCGACTTGGCGGAAAACTCGACCCGGCCGGCGGCGGCCTCGATGGGCGCCAGTCCCGGTACGACGGTGAGTCGGTTGCCAGAGAAGCGGTAGCGGCCACCGACGCTGCTGTCGTCCAGCCGATGCAGCGGCAAGGCGAGGGTGAGATCGAGCGCGCCGTCGCCGTCAGCGCGCATGTCGTCAGTGAAACCGTTAATACGATTGCGCACCGGACTGTCGCTGACAAAGCGCAGAAAGTCCTTCGTCGGCCCCGCGGCCTTGCCAGTGATGGTCAAGATTTCATCGTGATTGCCGAGCACGGGAATTTCGGCCAGCACGTCACGCAAATCCACACCAAAAATCTTCCCGCGACTGGCGGTGATCTGCATCGTCGCCGCATCAAAGCGCAAGCCGCCCTCGATGCCGGCGATCGCCGGCCAGCCGTCGACATAGTCGAGTTGCCCGTCGCTGAAGCGCCCGGTGATCAGAAAGGTGCCGTTGCCATCGGTAAACGGGAACTGCTTCAGGTCGCCCTCGAGCCGCAAACGCACGTCTCTTGCCGCGGCGGCGGTGATGCTGCGCTTGAGCCAGCCGCGGGTGTTGTCATTGACCACAAGTGGCATGTAGCGCCACACCGCGGTGCCGTCCGCCTCGGCCAGCCGCGCCAGCATGTCGATCGAACCCGGTCCGTCGGGGCTGAGCAGATAGTGCCCGGACGCATCGCCGTGCGCGTCGGCGTTGGCAAATTGTGCGCTGTCGAGTGTGATTTGCGCGCGACCGTCGCGGCGCGTCCAGCCGCCCTCGGCGAACAACGTATCGAATTCGAGTGGTGCAACGAACACTGCCGGCAGTGCCAAGGTCGCGCCGTCGCCCCGCAAGCGATAGCGGCCGCCATCCTGATCGCCATCGATTTGGCCGTCCACGCCGGTGAGGCCCGGCAAGCGATCCCGCGGCTTGAGCCCAATGTCTTCAAATTTGGCGCGCACCTGCCACGCGCTGAGCGCCTCACCGCTGCGCGTCCATGATCCGCTGACATCGAGCAAGCGTCCGCGCGGCGCGAAGCTGGCGAGACGTTCGCGCGTCGCCGCGTCAAACGGCAAATAGGCCGCCAGCGCAGAGAGTGCGGCGATGTCGAGCTGGTTGGCGGAAATGCGACCGTTGTGCGCCGCATCACCGGTGTCGAGCGTGAGCTCGAGGTCGGTCGGCGCCACCTTCACGCGCTCGCCTTCATCGTCATCGCCACCCGCAACGAGGCTCAGCGCACGCGTCGATACGGTCAGACGTCCGTCGCCACGCGACGCCGAAATACGGCCATTCACGGTATCGAGCGACAAGTGCGGCAGATTGTCACCCAAGCGAACGGTGGCATCCTGCAGCGCCACGTCCGCCGTAGCTGCTTCGATTCTTCCGCTATCGAGCTGCGCCCACACCGTGGCATCCCCGCGGCCGGCCAGTTCGCCGGGCAGATCGATCCAGGGCGCGAGCGCAGCGAACGAGGCGCCGCTCACTGCGCCGTACAGCGCGCCCGACCATTGTGTGATTGGCACACTCGCATCGGCCCGCAACGCAGCGCGCAGGTCGACCGCCGCGGCAATTTCCGCTTGCGGGATAAAACGCAGCGCCGCGCGATGCCGCGTGAAGCCCTTGACCAGTCGCAGGTCGACTGCGGTGAGCATGAGTGGCGGCACGGCGCGCTGCGCATCGGACCAGATCACCGTCGCCTTGTGCACCACGATCTGGCGCTGACCGAGCAACCAGGCCAAGGCGCGTTTATCGCCCGCGGCAGGATCGAGCGCAATGCCAGCCACCGAAACGACGCCGCTGGCGTCACGCGACACATGCAGCGTGGGGGCACGGATTTCCAGCAAGTGAAAATAGGGCGTCAACCTCAGCAGCGACGACCATGCCAGCGTCGCATCGACCTGATCGAGATGCAGCGCCGCCAATGTGTGCGGGCCATCGAGCACGATGTTTTGTAGATGCAGCCGCGGGCGGAAGCTCGACCAGTCGGCCGCGATCGTACCGATCGACACCGGCATGCCCAGCGCCGCTGAGGCGTCCTGGGCAATGTCGTCGCGCCAGCGATCGATCTCGGGCAGCACAGCGTAGCGCAAGACGAGAAACGCGCCGCCGGCAACGAACCAGGCGATCAGCAGCAGACGCCACAACAGGCGGCCGACGGCACGCGTCCGGCTACGGCCGGGTATCGAAGTAGCGGCCGGGACGGGCGTATCGGTGGGATTTTGCGTATTCTGGGAATCAGCGCGCATTGGGGGCATCACGCGCCGTGAGTGACGCGGCGCGGCGCTTGACCCCAGTGGTGTCGCGTCCCAACATGCCGCGCAACTGATTGCGCAAAAGAGTTCGTCATCTTAACAAGCCGGATAATCCTGAAATCGGTGGTTGGACGCGTCCGAGTGTGCGGCTGGCGGGTCGTCTGGCAAGGCGCGAGGAGGACGCAGGAGCAACCCCTGCTACCTCAGTTGCTAAATGAGGTAACGCAGCCAGGCGGCCCGCCAGCCGTGCAATCGGACGTGTAGCGTACTCACCCAA
>CBDTZF010000040.1:0-12207 GCA_965364825.1 uncultured Rhodocyclaceae bacterium
GTCGTCCCACAGCACGGCCGCCTCGGCATATAGCGCGAGCAGCGGACCGTTGTCGTAGAGCATTTTTTCGAAATGCGGAATCTCCCAGCGCGCATCGACGCTGTAACGACAGAAACCGCCACCGATCTGGTCGTACAAACCACCTTCCACCATGCGCTGCAGGGTCAGTCGCAGCATTTGCGCGGCGCGCGCGTCGCCTGCGCAGCGATGCTGGCGCATCAGCAGCATCAGATCGGTCGGGTGAGGGAACTTGGGCGCCTCGCCAAAGCCTCCCCAACGCGCGTCGAACTGGCTATCCAGCGTGTGCAGCGCGGCGCCGATCGGCGCGTCGTCGAACGCCGCCGTGTTGCTGCTGCCGACCTCCGACATGCGGGCCAGCGCCTCGACGACGGCGCCGCTCTGCTTGGTGATCTCGGCGCGCTGGGTTTGCCAGGCTTTGGCAACGCGTTCGAGCAGATCGACGAACCCCGGCAGACCGAAGCGCGCCTCTCGCGGAAAGTAAGTTCCGCTGAAAAACGGCACCCCGTCCGGCGCAAGAAACATCGTGAGCGGCCAGCCGCCGCCGCGCCGCGCCAGCATCTGGTGCGCATTCTGGTAGATCTGGTCGAGATCGGGCCGCTCTTCGCGGTCAACCTTGATATTGACGAAGAGGCGGTTCATGACCGCCGCGGTGCCGGCGTCTTCAAACGATTCATGCGCCATCACGTGGCACCAATGACACGCTGAATAGCCGATCGACAACAGAATTGGCCGGTCGTCTTCACGCGCCAGTGCCAGCGCTTCGTCACACCACGGCCACCAATCCACCGGATTGTCGGCATGCTGGCGCAGATACGGTGAGGGTTCGCGGGCGAGTCGGTTGCTCATGGGATTCTCCGGGAGGAATCACCCCACTCTAGCAAGCCCGCCAATGCCCGACAAATTCCCTCGGGTATTGTCGCGGCGGCACGCCGTGTCAGTTCACTTCGTGTTCGCGTTGGTACTGATACAGCAGCTTTGAACATTGCGCGCAGGCGACGATACGGCAGCGATCATCCTTGTCGTCGAGGCCATGTTCGGCGCGCTCGCTCACGCCACAGCCCGGGCAGGCGCCGCTACCGCCCTGCGTGTCTAAAAACGCCTCCCGCGTCGGCAGATCGCGCTGCGCTTTCATGTGCCGCAGGTGACGTGTGAACAGCACGAAGGTGATGGTAAAAAAAGCCACGAACATGATCGCCGGGAGCGCCATCTCGATCTCCATTTGATTTCAGTGGGGTACAGTCAAACCGCACCCTGAATGCAATCGAGCATACCGTATCGAGCAACAAGCTTCCTTGAGATAGGCGCAGCGATGCCATTTCCATTGTCAAGCGTTTATCTTGCGGCGTATTTCTGAAACAATTCGCCCTTCGTAACCTCGGGGTACCCCAGTGGACCTGAAACACATCAGCGAAATCGAGCGCGCGACACGGCGTGGCAGAGGCGAGTTGTTCAGAATCGGCATGGCGTTGATGTTCATCGTCGGGGTGATGCTGTACGCGACGACCCGCAGTGGCGATCAGGTCAATATCATGCTCGTGGTAGCGGCGGTGGTGGGCGGCTACATGGCGATGAACATCGGCGCCAACGATGTCGCCAACAACGTCGGGCCGGCCGTCGGGTCGAAAGCCATGAGCATGGGGCTGGCACTGGTCATCGCCGGCGTCTTCGAAGGTTCCGGGGCGTTGCTCGCTGGCGGCGAGGTGGTAGGGACGATTCGCAATGGCATCATCGACGCCTCGATGCTGCCCAGCGGCGACGCCTTCGTGTGGCTCATGCTCGCGGCACTGCTGGCGGGCGCCTTGTGGCTCAACATTGCCACCGCAGTCGGCGCGCCGGTGTCGACCACGCACTCCATCGTCGGCGCGGTACTCGGCGCGGGCATTGCCGCCAGCGGTTTTTCGGTGGCCAACTGGAACACCGTCGGGCAGATCGCGGCAAGCTGGGTCATCTCGCCATTGCTCGGCGGCCTGATTGCCGCCGGCTTCCTGCTCTTCATCAAGACACGCATCACCTACACCGGCGACATGCGCGTAGCAGCCAAACGATGGGTCCCGTTGTTGATCGCGCTGATGGGCTGGGCGACCAGCAGCTATCTGATTCTCAAGGGCCTCAAGGCGATCTGGAAAGTGGGATTTACGCTGGCCATTGTCTACGGCCTCATTTTCGCGATCGCGCTGTACTTCATGGCGCGCCCGCTGGTGGCGCGGCAGGCGGCGGCGCTGCCGAATGACAAGCACGGCGTCAATGCCCTGTTTACGGTGCCGCTGATCTTTGCCGCGGCGCTGCTGTCCTTTGCGCACGGCTCCAACGACGTCGCCAATGCCGTCGGCCCGTTGGCCGCGATTGTCGATGTGCTGGGCAGCGCGGGCGAAATTCATGACAACGCGCCCATTCCCGTGTGGGTGATGATGGTGGGCGCGATCGGCATCGCGCTCGGACTGGCGCTCTATGGCCCGAGGGTCATCCGCACCGTGGGTTCGGAAATCACCGAACTCGACCAGATGCGCGCCTACTGCATTGCCATGGCGGCAACCATCACCGTGATTGTCGCCAGCCAGTTGGGGCTGCCGGTGAGTTCCACCCATATTGCGGTCGGTGGCGTGTTCGGCGTCGGTTTCCTGCGTGAATGGATCAAACGAAACTACGCGCGCATGGAGGACGAGATCAAGGATCACCATCCCGAGGGTGATCAGAGCGCGATCGACGAATTCGTAGAGCGCTTCAATCGCGCGCCGGTGCGCGAGAAAGGTAAAATGCTGCGCGAACTCAAACGCCAGGCCAAGGCGCAACTCGACCCGGCGCATTTCTCCAAGCAGGAGCGCAAGGCACTCAAGCGGGTTTACCGGCAGGAACTCGTCAAGCGTTCGCAACTGCTGCGCATTGCCGCCGCCTGGGTGATTACCGTGCCGGCGTCGGCGGTGATGGCGGCAATACTGTATTTCACCATCCGCGGCGTCATGATGCCCTGATCACGCGGCCGGCATCGCGGCATTGCAGGGTGCGATAAGCGAAGCGCATTGCACCCAACGCTTGCTCCATTTTTTCAGGCGTTCCGAGGGACTACCGCGGGTACCGAAAAACCGGCGTAAACCCGCCCGGCGGGAGCGATTCGTCGAGTTCGATGGCGGGCAAGGTCAGCGGGTCGACCAGCGTCACCACCGGCGCCACATGGCGCGCGAACGACCGCGCTTCGAGCAGGTTTGTGGCCTGCTCGACCGCCAGCTGCCCCTTGAGCACGGGTGCATCGGTCGGCGCGGCGAGGATGCGCCCGCGCAGGATGCCGCGATACACGCCGGAGGTTAAATTCGAGGCCACGATGCCGACCGCGTCGCGACGCCCGCGCAGCCGCAACACGCCGACCGCAGCCTCCGCCATCATCGCGTTGCCCGCCAGATAGCGCACCGACGGGTGCGCTGCAAGCGTCGCCTCCACCAGATTGCGCTGCACCGTTTTGGACGCTTCACCCCACACCGTCTCGCGGATCACGAAGCGGCTGTCGGCAAGCGCATCGCGAAAGCCGCGATCCAGAAAAGGCGCCCCGACCGCGTCGCGCGGGCCGGGGAACCACGCAATCGGAATCGGCCCGCCGTCCGCCGCTTCGCGACGGCGCAGATGCTCGCCGGCGGCGCGCCCCATGTCGTACCACGAGGCCCCGACGCTGGCCGCGATGTCGGCGCTGTTGACGTCATTGACCGCGCTCAGCACGGGCTTGCGGCGCGCCACCTGCGCAATCTGAGCGGACAGTTCATCGAACGACACCGCCGCCAGAATCACCGCATGGATACCGACGTCGCGCCCGCACGCCGCGAGCTGCGCGCGCTGGCGATCGATCGGCGTATCGCCGCCCGCCTCAAAAACCCGCAACGCCACACCGAGGCGCTGCGCCGCCTGCACCATGCCGTAGTTGACCGCCAGCCAGTAGGCATCGGTCAGGCGCGGCGACAGCACACAGATGGACCAGCGGTGCCGCGAGCGTGCGGCGGGAACATACGGTACCGTCGTCACTTCACTGTCGAATGCCAGCGGCGGTTCCCATTGCTGAATATGTGTCACCGTTTTGTCGGCCGCGCGTGCCGGCGCAGCGAGCGCGCACGCCGCCAATACGGCCCACGCAATCAGGCAGGCGCGCAAGCGCAATCGGGTCATGGTCGGGGCATCTCCGTACAGTTCTCAGGTCTGGGGGTGGGCGGGGTCATTGTGCTACAACACCCAGCGGCGGGCGTTGCCGCGCGTCGCGCTGGCGGGCAGAATCCGGGCGCTTGCATGACAATGTCGGCCGGCACGACGGCCATCGTGCCATCGCCTCCGTCAACGTCACATGGAAATGCATGCCGATCTGGATGAAGCGCCCCGATGCCGGTTTCGATCTCGTCACCAAGCTGGCACTGGTGTTCGTTGGCGCCGCGGTGATTACGCTAGCCATCGCTGCCGTTGCCTGGCTCAATTTCCAGCAGGTGGCGTCGGCACAGCGCGCCATCATCGACGACGCGCTGCCCGCCATGGATGCGGCACAAGCCGTCGCGCACTTCAATCTGGCCATGCGCGGGCGAATCGAACAGTTGGCCGACGCACACAGCCCCGCTGCCATTGAACGCCGCCAGCGCGAACTCGACAGCGCCTTCGTGACCTTGCGCCGCCTCGTCGACCAACTGGCCGATCAACGCTTCGACAAGAATTTGCGCGGCAACCTCGCCACGGCGCTCGACGCACTTGACGCGCTGCGTACCGAACTGGCACAAACGGCAGTGCGCGCGCTCGCCGTGGGCGCACTGGCTGACGACGCTTTTTCGACGCAGCGCAAGGCCCTCGCCGCGCTTGAAGAAAGCGCCGAAACGCTCGCCGCGGGAGCGAGCGCGGCCACCGCCGCGACCATCACCGGCCTTTACGTGTTGCCGGCCGCGGAGGGCCGCGCCCCCGTCATGCTCGACACACTGGACCGACTGGTCGAGCAGGACATCGACCGGATGGAGCGCACCGGCGAGCTGCTACTCGTGACGCTCACGTTCGCAAGCGCGCTCGAACGCCTCGCCCTCGAAAACGACCCCGCTGCCCTACCCGCGTTACGCGACCAGGCGGGCGCCGCCCTCAAAGTGATCGAGCGCCGGGTTGAAGACATTGCCGATGCGGAACAGCAATTGCGCACCGGCCGCCACGTCCGCCAACTGGTCAGCGCGCTGCGTGACGACGGGGTCTTCGCGCTCCGTCAGCAGCAGCTTGAACTGAGCCGGCGCATCAGCGCGCAGCGCGACAGCGTTCATCGCCTCGCGGCGCGTATGAACACTCAGGCCGGCGCGCTCATCGACGCCGCCTCACGCAGCATCGAAGCGGCGAGCCGCGAATCGCGGGGGGCCATCAATCGCGGCATGTTCGGATTTTTGGGCGCCGCTGCGCTGCTCGCGCTGGGCATGGCCGCCGTCTTGTGGCACGTCTTCCGAAACCATGTACGACACCGCGTCGCAGCGATGGAGTCCTCTGTCCTCGGGCTGACCGCCGGACAGTACGACGTGCCGATCAGCGTCGATGCAAGCGGTCCGCTCGCGCCGCTGGGCGAGGCACTCGAGCATTTTCGCCTCGTCCAGCTGCGACGGCAGCGCGAATCGGAACCGCCGGAGTACTAGAGACGCCGGCGGCGACGAAGGTTCAGGGCGCCGTCGCCGCCGCGGCAAAGCCCGACAGCGCCTTCGCCATGTTCGGCACCACGGCGCAATCGCCCGCACTGTGTCGTGCAGCGATCTCTACCGGATCGTTGTAACCGAGCCACACCTGCCCGGCGGCGTCACGCCACACCAGCGCCTTGAGCGGCAGGTCGATGCCGGCTGTTTGCGCACACTGCATGAGCGGCGTTCCGCCTTTGGGATTGCCGAAAATGAGCAGCTCGGTCGGACGCAGCTCGGCGCCCACCGAGGCCGCGCCGGCCGCATGGTCGATGCGGGCAAACACCTTCATGCCTTTTTCGGTGACGATTCTTTCGAGACGATCCATGGTCTGGCGTGCGTCGTGCGCGCTCTTCACTTTAATCAGACCGTCCGTGACCGCGGCCGACGCCGCCGGCACCACGGCCAGCGCAGGCAAGATGAATAACAGCGGGGCGAGAAAGCTAAGGCGAGTCATGGGGATCTCCATTTTGGGTCAAGTTTATTTAGACGCGTGAGCGTCGTGCGTTATTACAATGCCGGGTGCAGGCATCAGCGGACGCGGGGCAGCTCGAGCGCCATGTCAGTCCATCGCCTGCTGGATGGCCACCCACGCTTGCCCAAGCGACAGGCCGCCATCGCCGCTCGGCACCTGCCGCGCATGCAACACCTCGATCCCGCGCATGCGCAAGCGGCGTGTCAGACCTTCGGTGAGCACGCGGTTCGAAAAGCAGCCACCGCCGAGCACGATGCGATCGATGCCGGTGCGCCGGCGCGCGGCGACCACCCAGGCCTCGAGCGCGGCGACCAGCGTGGCGTGGAAGACCGCCGCACCGCGCGCCGCTTCGCGCGCATCCATCAGCGACGCGGCCAGCGGCAACAGGTCGAGTTCGCTGCCATCTTTCGACAGCAACCAACCGAACGGCACCGGCAAGGCGCTGCCGTAGCGTTGCGCCAGCGCTTCGAGGCGCATTGCGGCCTCGCCTTCATAGTCCATCACTTCGCACACCCCGATCAGGCCGGCGACAGCATCAAACCAGCGGCCCATGCCGGAGCTCGGCAGGCAGCGTGTGCCGCGCCGCAGCATCGCGTCCATCCGGGCCGCACCCTTATGGTCGGCGAAGCGTGTGGCGATCTGCTCGCCATGCCCCATCACATGCAGCGCGGCGGCCGCCATGCGCCAGGGTTCGCGCGCGGCGCGGTCGCCGCCGGGTATCGGCAAGCTGCGCAACTGGCCGAGGCGAGCGCACTGCGCCCCGTCGACCTGCAGCAACTCGCCGCACCACGCGGCACCGTCGTCGCCGCGGCCGAAACCATCGAGCGCCAGCCCGATCACCGGGCCATCGACACCCTGTTCGGCCAGCACCGCGGCAATGTGCGCATGGTTGTGCTGCACTTCGATACAGGCCAGCCCGTGCGCATCGGCAAAGGCCTGCGCGGCCAGGCTGACGGGCGCGTCGGGGTGCCGCTCACAGGCCACCCACTGGGGCTCGCAGTCGAGCAGGTGAATGAGATGCGCTGCGGCATCGGACATCGCCGCACGCCTCGGCGCGGTGTCCACATCGCCGAGATGCGGCGAGACGAAAGCTTCGCCGCCGCGCGTCAGGCAGACGGTGTTCTCGCGCTGCGTGCCGAAGGCCAGCACCGGCGGCCCCTTGCGCGCCAAGCGAATGGCCTGCATCGCAAACCCCCGTGCGCGACGGATGAATGCCGGTGCGCGCTCGAGACGCTGCATCACGCTGTCGTCGCAGTGCACCACGATGTCGCGATCATGCATCAGGAACAGGTCGGCCAAGCCGGCCAGCCGGGTGAGCGCCTCTTCGTTGGAATGCACCAACCGCTCGCCGCGCGGATTGGCCGAAGTCACAGCCAGCGTGAGCGACTGCGCTTTGGCGAGCCAACCGGTGCCCGGCGGGCGGCCTGCCGCGTCATGAAAAAGCAGATAGTGCAGCGGGCAATTGGGCAGCATGAGGCCGACGCGCGCCATACCCGGCGCAATGCCCGGCAGCGCCTCGGCCGTGTCGCGCAGCATATCAAGCAGCACGATCGGTCGCTGTGGTGATTCGAGCAGCGCGGCCTCGTCGGCATCGACGCGCGCCAGGCGGCGTGCCGAAGCCACGTTGGCCATCATCACGGCCAAAGGCTTGCTTCGTCGCCCCTTGCGCTGGCGCAGGCGCGCCACGGCGTCGGTCTGGCGTGCATCGCACAGCAGGCTGAAACCGCCCACGCCCTTGAACGCGACGATCTGACCTTCGAGCAGGGCAAGCAACACATCGGCCACCGGTTCATGCGTGGCCACCCGCACGCCGCCGGCCTGTTGCAGCGTCAGATGCGGCCCGCAGACCGGACAGGCGCTGGCTTCGGCATGAAAACGGCGGTGTGTTGGCGCGTCGTATTCAGCCTGACAGGCGTCGCACTGCACGAAGCCGGCCATGCTGGTGTTGGCGCGATCGTACGGCAGCGCGCGGGTGATGGTGTAGCGCGGACCGCACTGGGAACAGTTGATGAAGGGATAGCGCCAGCGCGGGTCGTCCGGCGTAAACAGCTCGGTCAGACAGGCGTCGCACACCGCCACATCGGGGCTGACCGCGGTGGTGATTGCGCCGCCGTGGCTAGGGCGAATGGTGAAGCCGCGATCGCCCGGCTCGGGATCGCGCGGCTGCGTTTCCACCGCGTCGATCCGCGCCAGGCGCGGCATTTCCTTGACCAAACGGGCGAGCAGCGCCGACATGTTGCCGGCCGGGCCCTGCACTTCCATTTCGACGCCGTCGGCATCGTTGCGCACCCAGCCGGCCAGATCGAGCGCTTCGGCCAGCCGCAGCACGAAGGGCCGGAAGCCGACCCCCTGCACCAGGCCGCGCACGCGCACATGCTGACGCATCATGGCAGCGGTCTGTCCGTTGTTGAAAGCGCAGTTCACAGCTTGAGGTCGGCCGGAACGATACGGCCCGACGACACCGGGCGCGACGCCGCTGCGAACGCCGTGTCGCTGCCACCACACCCGAAAACACTACACACACCCGTCTCCCCCGCCATCACCGCCACACACATCGAGCGCGCCTTCATATGCCCCCGGCCGCGCGTACACAATACCCGCCACAAAGGACGCGAATCGAAAAACGTTCCGATCGCTACGCCTTGCGGCACTTCAGGCTGTGACCCTGATCCCCGTCATTGACGCCTCGACCCGCGCGCAGTGAATGATCGGGCCAATCGGGCTAAAGGACCTGCTCACACCGGATGCGGATCCCCCCGCACCACGGTGTCATCCGGCGCGTCGGCCACGGCCCCCGGCAGATCGTCGGGCACGCAGGGCTCTCCCCACACCACCTCACCGTAGCGAAAACCCACTTCAAGAGAAGGTTTGATCACCGCGAAATACGGCGAAATATCGAAATCGCGCGGCGTGAACAAGCTGTGGTGGCGGCGGTGGTAAACGTCGGTCTCACAGATGTCGCAATACTCGGGGTCGCCAGGTTGCGACGGACGTTGCGTAATCGCGGGCAGAATCGGGTAGTCGACACTCTGAAACGCCTGCGCGATCAGCGTCGAGCAAATAGCGCGCGTCGGCTCGCCGCTGCCCAGCGACAGCAAGCGGCGGCGAAAGCGGGATGGCACGGGTGGATTGGGCAGCAGGTAGCGCAGCAGATCGAAAACGTTTTTGAGATCGTACTGAACGCCGATGCTCGCCGTGGCAAAACGGATGACCTTCGCGCGATCAGTCTCGGTCAGCCCGACCGGACGGCAGATACGCGTATGCAGCCCAACATATCGCGACAGCGGCGTCGCGATGACGCCGCGCTCGGTGTCCGCTTCGATCAACACCGGCGGGTCATCGACATCGCCCGCAATGACACCGGGGCCGACGTATAGCGCGGCATGCGACCAGGTCGATTGCGTGAGGTACTTGATCGCGGAACTGACCCGCAGGTTTCCCTCGACGAGCAGAATGTCCGCGGGCCGCAAGACCGACTGCAAGGTTTGCAGATCGTGCAGGGCTGCGGGACGGTAATCCGGGATTTGCTTGTTCAGGTAATGCGCCAGCACACGTCCCAAACGGCGCATCAATCCGATCGCCATGGCGCTCCTCCTTCGTCTTGTTATTCTGTCTTGCTATTCTAATTGACGCTGCATCACCGCCCGAGGTTACATCCCCCGCAACATCGCGCGCGCACCGCCGCGCGAGTCCAGCACACCCACCCGCCGACGCCGTCCGGCATGGCGCGCATGGCACCGTGTCGTCAGTCCCGCCACCGCACGCATCTTCCGCGGACGCGGCGCCGATCCATTGCGCAACAGCGCAAGCCGCATCATCCGCATCAAGCCGGCCTGTCCGAGCAGCGAAAGCGAAGAAACCAGAAACACTAACCAGGCACTTGGGTCGGCAAACAGTGGATGCAGGCTACCACCGGCGACGCGCACAACGATCGCCACCATGACATTGATCACTGCCAGACCGATCGCGCCACGGATCACCAGCGACCACCAGCGCGACAGCTTCTGTCGTGACACCTGTTCTTGAGGACGCATCGGCGCGTCTCCGCAATGCATACCTTTTTTCGATGGCGCCGATGGGGAATTGTTCCAGCCAATTGCGACGATCCCGCGCAGTAAAAAAGAAAGAGGCCGCGAATGCGGCCTCGATACGGGAATCGACCTCCGACGGACTCGTCAGCGCTGCACTTGCGTCACATCGCGCACCGCGCCGGTGTCGGCACTGGTGGTCAGCGCCGCATACGCTTGCAAGGCGGCACTTACGACACGGTCGCGATTCTGCGGTTTCCACCCGGCCTCGCCGCGCGCGTTCATGGCCTCACGCCGCGCCGCCAGCGCTTCTTCGCTGATCGCCAGATGAATGCGCCGGTTCGGGATGTCGATCTCGATCGTATCGCCCTCTTCGATCAGCGCGATCGCGCCGCCGCAGGCCGCTTCCGGCGACACGTGACCAATCGACAGCCCCGAGGTGCCGCCCGAGAAGCGCCCGTCGGTGAGCAGCGCGCAGGCGGCGCCGAGGTGTTTGGATTTCAGGTAGGAGGTCGGATAGAGCATCTCCTGCATGCCGGGGCCGCCCTTCGGGCCTTCGTAGCGGATCACCACCACGTCGCCGGCTTCGACCTGGTCGGCAAGGATGCCTTCGACCGAAGCCTCCTGGCTTTCGAAAATCACCGCGCGTCCGCTGAATTTCCAGATCGACTCATCAACGCCCGCCGTCTTGACGATGCAGCCGTCCTCGGCAATGTTGCCGTAGAGCACCGCCAGCCCGCCTTCCTGGCTGAAGGCGTGGGCCTTGTCGCGAATCACACCGTGGCTGCGATCCCGATCGAGCGCCTTCCAGCGGCGATCCTGACTGAAGGCTTGCTGGGTCGGCACACCGCCGGGTGCGGCGCGGAAGAAACTGGTCACTTCCTTGCCCTCTGCCTGCATCACATCCCAGCGCGCGAGCGCCTCGCTCATGGTCTTGCTATGAACGGTGTGGGCATCGCCGTGAATCAGACCGGCGCGATCCAGCTCACCAAGAATGGCCATGATGCCGCCGGCGCGATGCACATCTTCGACATGCACGTCGGCAATCGCCGGCGCAACTTTGCACAGGCAGGGCACGCGACGCGAGATGCGGTCGATGTCAGCCATGGTGAAGTCGATGCCGGCCTCGCGCGCGGCGGCGAGCAGGTGCAGCACGGTGTTGGTCGAGCCGCCCATCGCCACGTCGAGGCTCATGGCGTTTTCGAAGGCATCGAAGTTGGCGATCGAGCGCGGCAGCACCGAGCTGTCGTCCTGCTCGTAATAGCGGCGCGCCAGCTTGACGATGGTGCGCCCGGCTTCGAGGAACAGGTGCTCGCGATCGACGTGGGTCGCCAGCGTCGTGCCGTTGCCGGGCAGCGAGAGGCCGAGTGCTTCGGTGAGGCAGTTCATGGAGTTGGCGGTGAACATGCCAGAGCAGGAGCCACAGGTCGGGCAGGCGGAGCGCTCGATGGCGTCCACTTCTTCGTCCGAAACACTGTCGTCGGCGGCCTTGACCATGGCATCGACCAGATCGAGCGAAATCACCTTGTTCTCCCACTTGACCTTGCCGGCCTCCATCGGCCCGCCGGAGACGAACACTGCCGGGACATTCAGCCGCATCGCCGCCATCAGCATGCCCGGGGTGATCTTGTCGCAGTTGGAGATGCACACCATGGCGTCGGCCGTGTGGGCATTGACCATGTACTCGACGCTGTCCGCGATGAGGTCGCGCGAGGGCAGGCTGTAGAGCATGCCGCCGTGGCCCATGGCGATGCCGTCATCAACCGCGATGGTGTTGAATTCCTTGGCTACGCCGCCGGACTTTTCGATCTCGCGCGCCACGAGCTGACCGAGATCCTTGAGGTGCACATGACCGGGCACGAACTGCGTGAAGCTGTTGACTACCGCGATGATGGGTTTTTCGAAATCGCCGTCCTTCATGCCGGTGGCCCGCCAGAGCGCGCGGGCGCCCGCCATGTTGCGGCCGGCGGTCGAGGTGCGGGAACGGTACTGAGGCATGATCGGTGTCTCCGTGAATCTGCTTGAACGA
>CBDTZF010000041.1:0-12125 GCA_965364825.1 uncultured Rhodocyclaceae bacterium
CTGGCGTGTGCCTCAATGCCGCAACTTTCGCATGCGTTCCGAAGGCGTGATGATGTCAGTCAGGCGGATGCCGAATTTGTCGTTTACCACGACCACCTCTCCCTGTGCGATCAGCGTGCCGTTGACGAGTACGTCCATGGGCTCGCCCGCGAGGCCGTCGAGTTCGACGACTGAGCCGTGTGCGAGTTGCAGCAGGTTGCGGATCGACAGCTTGGTTCGGCCCAGTTCTACGGTGAGCTGAACCGGAATGTCGAGAATCATGTCGAGGTCGTTGTTTCCCCCGGCTGGGCTGCCGCTTGCACCGAAATCGGGAAACAACTGGCTGGCCGGTTGGGCCTGATAAGGTGACTCACCGTCGGCGGCGTCAGCCAGGTCGGCTGCGACCTTTTCGGCTTCTGCCTGCTGCTTCATTGCGCCGGCCCAGTCGTCTTCGCTTGGGTCGGTTTCATCGGTCGTGGGTGTATTCGAGTCGGCTTCGGCGTTCGCCTGTTCTTGCATGGCAGCGGACGAGTCTTCTTCCGCTGTCTGGTTGTCTGTATCGGTATCGGTGTCAGCCATGTTTCGCTCCGGTTGGCCGGGAATCGGGGTTGTCTTCGGAATTGATCACGCGTTCGACGCGGATGGCGTATTGGCCGTTCTGAATACCGTGCTGACCTTCGAACACGGCCACGCCGTCGACTTCGGCCTGCAGCACTGCGGGGACGTGTATTGGTATGACATCGCCGACGCGCATGTTGACAATGTCGCGCAGGGTTACGCGGGCCGTGCCCAACTGGCAGCTGAGTTTGACTTCGGCAGTCTTGAGTTGCCGGGTCATGGTGCTTGTCCAGCGCTTGTCCTGGGTGATGTGATCGCTCTGCATACTCGAATACAGCGTTTCGCGGATCGGCTCGAGCATCGAATAGGGGAAGCAGATGTGCATTTCCGCCTGCGCGCCACCCAGTTCAATGGTGAACACCGTCGACACGACGATTTCGGAAGGCGTGGCTATGTTGGCGAACTGCGAATTCATTTCCGAGCGCAGATACTCCGGTTTGAGCGGATAAACCGGTGCCCATGCGCGTGCGTACTCGGAAAACACGGTATTGAGCATGCCCATGATGATGCGCTGCTCGGTGGCCGTGAAGTCGCGCCCCTCTACGCGGGTGTGGAAGCGGCCATCGCCGCCAAACATGTTATCCACTACCAGAAAGACCAGATTCGGATCGAAGACGATCAGGCCGATACCGCGCAGGGGTTTGGCGTGAATGAGATTGAGATTGGCCGGCACCACAAGGTTGCGGACGAATTCGCTATACTTCTGCACCTTGATGGCGCCGACGGATATCTCCACATTGCGGTGCATGTAATTGAACAACCCGATGCGCAGGAATCGGGCGAAGCGCTCGTTGATCAGCTCCATGGTGGGCATGCGGCTGCGGACGATGCGTTCCTGGGTCGCCAGGTTGTAGGGGCGAACGGCGCCTTCGTCGCCTTCTTCGGCTTCGGTTTCTTCGGCTTCTCCGGAAACGCCGCGCAACAGCGCGTCGACTTCGTCCTGGGAGAGAAAATCCGATGACATATGGGCGGCGTCCGTTGTTGCGCTACTGCACGATGAACGAGTTGAACAGCACGGCCATCACCGGACCCCACGGACCGGGATCGCGTCTGCGGCGATCGTCTTTGGGCTCGTCGAAACCAAGCACATAGTTGGCGCGCACCATGATGTCGTGCGCGAGATTCTCGCGGCCCTCGACGGTTGCGACCTCTGAGGGCAGTTTGCTCGAGAGCAGCAGATTGATCTCGTGGCGCACTTCCGGCATGTACGCCGTCATTTGCTCACCAATTGTGGCGTCTACGACCTTGAAGACCAGCACCACTTGAAGATAGTGATCGCCTTCTGCCGGGGCGAGATTCACGGTGAAGGGTTCCAGAGTGACGAAGGTCGGTGGCTTGGAGAGATCGACCCTGATCTTGGTCGGATCCGGTCCAGCATGCGCCTCCGCATCGTCGCCTTCGCCGCTATTCTTCTTCATCAGCAGAACGGCAGCTGCGCCACCCCCGATCACCAGCAACAGCACCACCACAAGAATGATGATGAGCGTTTTCTTGCTCTTCTTGGGTGGGGCGTCGCCGTCGGCCTCCGGTTTGGCGGCTGCTTTAGCCATGCGTCAATCTCCAATTTCGATTCTTCGAGTTTAAAGACACTTCGCGCCGAGCATGCCGGGATAAGCGGGCGCTGAAGGCCGCTTTTCGCGGGTCATCACGCGAAGATGTCGACCATTCCCTCGCCGCGCTGCAGCCAGGGTCGGGTGGGTTCTGGCGCTGCATCGACCGCGGCGCTTCTGCCGTTGCGCCGTCCGTCGTCAGCGCCGCGTTCGCCGGATTGATCCTGCGATGCCGTATTCACATTACTTTCGGCCAGTGTCACGCCGGCTTGTTCGAACATTTCACGCAGGCGCGGCATGGCCTGTTCCAAGGCCTCGCGTGCGGCCGGCGTGGCGGCCACGAACTGCGCCGTGGTGGTATCGCCTGATACGGTGATCGAGATTTCCAGCTTGCCCAGAGTCGGCGGCGTGAGGATCAGTTCCGCGCGCGATTCATCGCGGCCTACCAGCCACAGCACGCGGTTGCCGACGGCGTCCGCCCAGCCGGGTTGGCTGGCGGGTGTATTCACGTGCATCGGCAGCGCCCCTTGCATAGCTTGCGGCCGGTCGGCGCCAGGAAGATGAATGCTGCCGGCGCCCAATGCGGTGGCTGTTGCTCCGCTGACGACGGGTGTCATCGGTTCAGCAGGACGACCACCACTGGCTTCAAGTCGGGCGTCGAGTTGTGCGGCAAAGGGTGTTGCGCGCAGTTTGTTCGGCGCGACGTCGGCTGTATCCGCAGTGTCCTGGCCTATTGCTGAACGATCATCCGGCACCGCCGCGTCGAGGTCGACGCCCGCCTTGCCAGCGCCATTGCGTGCTTTTGGATCGGTGTCGTTCGACAATGTCGTGGCGAGCGCACCGATGCCGCGCGCCGCAGCGTCGGTTTCGTTCTCGATCACCGCGATGGTGGGGTTTGCCGATGCGGCGGCAAGCGCTGCCGGAGTGCCGGCAAGGCTCGCCGCCAGATCGGCCGGCGGTGCAGTCGTGTTTGCGACGCTCTGTGCGGCGGCGTCGGTATTGGCGGACCCAGCGTCAGTCGTTGTGGTCGGGTCGGTTTCGGTGGACGCGTCAGTCGCAGATGCGTCGCTGGCAGTATCCGACTTCGATCGGTTCGTCGGTGCCGCCGCGCTGTCGGCCGGTTTGGAAGGCGTATTCGCGGTGCTCCGCGCCGCCTGCGCGGGAGCCGTAGGAGTGTTGGTGTTGTTGGTTTTAGGCGCATCGTTGCGTTTGTCGGGGCGTGCCATGCTGCGGTCGAGCGAACTGGCGAACGGCTCGCGTGCCGCTGCGTCACCGCTTTGTGAGCGCGTGGAAGTGCTGCCGCGAGGTGGGCTCGATGCAAACAGTTGCGTCAGGGTCTGATTCACCATGTCGGCCATTGCCGTGTTCCTGAAATGAGAATGTCAGACCGTTCAGTGCAAGCCCTGTGCCAGTTGTCAGAAACGCGGCGCAGCGGGCAGACGCGCCGTCATTCGCGTCAATCGTCCACGTTGCGATCGCGGTGCTGTTTGCTCGCGTGCTCGTCGCTGGCGCGTTGTTCGAGTTTCGACTCGGCGCGCGCCTGCTGCACCTGGTGCCTGGACGAGAGCGTATCGAACGCCTTGACCTTGTTCCGCTGATCAAGCCACGCCTGTTGTCCGGTCGCCGTGCGGTGTTGCGATTGCTCCACCACCTTGCGCTGAGCGGCAATGGCGTCGTCCAGCTTGCCGATGAACAGGCTGTAGTTCCGCCATGCGTCGGGGCCGATGCCCTTTTGACATGCCTCGACGAAGCGCGCCTGATATTCGGTACGGTAGGTCTCAAGCATTTCGAGCTTGCGGCTGACTTCTGTTTCACTCGCAATCAACTCGCCCAGGTGGCGCGCGGCGTCGTCCATGCGTGTATTGGCCAGATCGAGCAGGGCCTGCAACGGAAACGGTTTACTCATCCGTCCTCTCCGCTGCCAGCGCGACGCTGCATGCGCCGCGCAACCCGTTCTACGGTCGGGGTGGCAAGATCTTTAGGGACCCCGCGTCGCCTCATGCCGCGTCGTCGAAGAGTTGGTGCAAGCGTGCCACGGCGCCTTCGTAGCTTTCGCGTTCGTTGATCTTCTGTTGCAGGAAGGCTTCGAGTGCCGGATAGGCTTCGACGGCCTGATCCAGCACGGGATCGGAGCCGGGTTGATAGGCGCCCACGGCGATCAGGTCGCGCGACCGCTGGTAGCGCGAAAACAGTTGCTTGAAGCGGCGCACCTCATCGAAATGCGACGGTTTGACGAGATTGTGCATGGCGCGCGAAATGGATTGCTCGATGTCGATGGCGGGGTAGTGGCCCTGATCGGCGAGATTGCGCGACAACACGATATGGCCGTCGAGAATGGCGCGCGCCGAATCGGCGATCGGATCCTGCTGATCGTCGCCCTCGGCAAGCACAGTATAGAAAGCGGTGATCGAACCGCCGCCCTCCGGGCCGTTGCCGGTACGTTCGACCAGCGCCGGCAGGCGGGCGAACACCGAGGGCGGGTAGCCGCGCGTGACCGGTGGTTCCCCGATGGCGAGGGCGATCTCGCGTTGCGCCATGGCGTAGCGGGTGAGCGAGTCCATGACGAACAGCACCTGCTTGCCCTGGTCACGGAAATACTCGGCGATGGTGGTCGCGTACGACGCACTTTGCAGGCGCATCAACGGGCTGGTGTCGGCCGGGGCGGCGACCACCACTGACCGTGCGCGGCCTTCTTCGCCCAGATTCTGCTCGATGAACTCCTTTACTTCGCGGCCCCGTTCGCCGATCAGCCCGACCACGATGACGTCAGCCTGGGTGTAGCGCGCCATCATGCCGATGAGCACCGACTTACCCACGCCGGAGCCGGCGAACAGACCGAGGCGCTGACCACGACCGACGGTGAGCAGTGCGTTGATGGCGCGGATGCCGACGTCGAGCGACTGGGTGATCGGTGCGCGTTGCAGCGGATTGATCGGACGGCTTTGCAGTGAACGGCTGTGCTCGGCGTGAATCGGACCGAGACTGTCCAGCGGGCGCCCGGCGCCATCGATCACACGGCCGAGCAGCGCGTCGTCGAGCGGCAGATGCTTGGCGCGATCGGAGGCGCGCCGGCGCGGCGTGACCCGCTGGCCGGCCACCAGCCGCGCCTGTACCGGTTCGATCGGCAGCACCTCGGCGCCGGGCGCGAGGCCGAAGACGTCGTCGGTGGGCATCATGAACATGCGCTCGCCATTGAAGCCGACCACCTCGGCTTCGACCGAGCCGCCGCCCGGCACGCTAATCCGGCAGCCCGAGCCGAGCGGTAGTTTGAGTCCGGCCGCTTCCATCACTAAACCGTTGATGCGGGTGAGCCGGCCGGCGAGTTGGTAGGTGCTGTTGGCGCCCACCAGGCGGCGACCGTCAGCGAGGAAGTTGCGCCAGGTTTCGGTATGCCGTTCCATCAGCGGCGCTCACCCGACATGGGTGTGTCAGCTGACGCAGCGGGCGTCCAGTGGCATGCATGGATGCCACTCACAGCTTCGGTTCCCAACGCGTGTCTTCGCGGCCGAGATTCTCCATGATGCGTCGCCAGCGTGTGGCCACGGTGGCGTCCACGGTCGAGCCCGCGACGTCGATACGGCATCCACCGCGGGCCACGGTGTCATCTTCGACGATACGGTGTTCATGGTGCTGGAGCTGTTCGCCGACGTATTCACGCACCAGCGCAACGTCGTCCGGGTTGAGGTGGATCAGCGCGCTCTCTTGCGGCAACTGATGCAACGCATCGCGGACGACGTCGATCATCGCCTCCGGCTGCGCGATCAGTGTTTCGCGCACCATGTGGCGCGCAACCTCGATCGACAGCGCGAGGATCTCTTCGGCAATGTCCTGGTCCACCGTGCTCAGCGCAGTCTCGAAGTTCTGCAGCAGCGTATGCACCTGCAAGGCTTCGACGCGGCCGCGCGCGGTGGCCTCTTCGTAACCTGCGGCGTAACCATCTTTGTGCGCGGCGTCGTGAATGTTTTCGACTTCTTCCGCGGTGGGTAGCTTGATACGCGGCTTGGGCGGGTCGTCGGCAGGTGTTGGTTGTGTCGGCGATGCATCGGTTTGGGCCGCGGGCGTTCCGGGTTTTTCAGGCGCCGGCGGCGATTCCGTCGTGTCGGGCGTAACCACTTCCTGCGTCGACTTGGGCGCCGGATTTTCCGGTGCATCGAACACCGGTGGTTCCCAGCGGCGATAAGCCCCTGTCGCCTGATGGCGATCGTAACTCATGGCGCGCGATCCGCCGTGGCACGAACGATCTCATCACACAAAGCCATCGTCGCCCCCCTTGCCGCCGAGCACGATCTGGCCTTCCTCTGCGAGACGGCGCACCACCTTGAGGATTTCCTTCTGCTCGGCTTCGACTTCGGAGAGCCGTACCGGGCCGCGGGATTCGAGATCTTCGCGCAACATCTCGGCGGCGCGTTGCGACATGTTCTTGAAGATCTTTTCGCGCATCTCTTCCTGCGCACCCTTGAGCGCGATCACGAGGGCGTCGGACTGCACTTCGCGCAGCATGGTCTGGATGCCGCGATCGTCGATGTCGATGAGATTGTCGAAAACAAACATCTCATCGAGAATTTTCTGCGCCAGGTCGGGATCGTATTCGCGCACGTTGTCGATCACCGCCGTTTCGGCCGCGGCGCCGACGAAGTTCAGGATGTCGGCCGCATGACGCACGCCACCCATCGACGATTTCTTGACCGAGGTCGCGCCCGACAGCGTGCGTGACAGCGCCTCGTTCAGTTCGCGCAGTGCGGCCGGCTGCACGCCATCGAGCGTTGCGATGCGCAGCACCACATCGTTGCGCAGGCGATCGGAGAAATTCTTGAGGATTTCGCCCGCCTGGTCGTGCTCGAGGTGCACCAGAATGGTCGCGATGATCTGCGGGTGTTCGTTCTTGATGAGGTCGGCCGCTGTGCTCGCGTCCATCCATTTGAGACTTTCGATGCCGGCGGTGTCGGAGCCTTGCAGCACGCGCGAGATGATATGCGCGGCGCGATCGTCGCCCAGCGCCTTGGTGAGCATGGCGCGAATCTGTTCTTGATCGGCCTCGATCGGCGAGCCCTGCTCGCAATGGGTTTCCAGTTCGGCGAGCAGCGGTTCGACTTTGGTGCGCGGTTGCGAAGGCAGTTGCGCCATGGCCATACCGAGTTTCTGCACTTCCCTCGGGCCGAGATGCTTGAGCACCGCCGCCGCTTCGTCCGAGCCGAGCGAGAGTAGCAACAAGGCGCATTTTTCAACGCCTTCCTCAGCGCTCATTCACGTGCCCTCACTTACGTGCCTCTTCGTTCGCACCCATCCATTGCTTGAGCAGGTTGGCGACCATTCTTGGATCACCCTTTGCCAGCTCGCGCGCGCGCGCCAACCGTGCTTCGAAATTGTCTTCCTTGCGCGCAGCGGCTGACAGGCTCACTTGCGCGTCGTCGTCTTCACCCTCGGCGCCTTCACCTTCAGCCATTTCGCTTCCCTCCTCTTCGTCCTCTTCCTTGGGCGGCGCGATCGAGCGCATCAGCGGGCGGATGACACCGAAGGCTACGTAGGCGACGACGAGCAGCACCAACAGGTAACGCAGTGCCTGCTCGGCAATGTCGATGATTTCGGGATCTTTCCATAGCGGTATTTCTGCAAACGGCTCGGTCAGATCGGCGGCGAAGGCGCTGGCTGCCACGCTGAGGCTGTCGCCGCGCTGTTCGTTGAAACCGACCGCTTGACGCACCAGGCTGTTGACGCGCGCCAGCTCCGCCTCCTCGGGCGGCGTGGTCGTCGGCTCTCCTTTCTTGTCGGTGCCGGCGCGATGGTTGATGACCACTGCGACCGACAGGCGCTGCACCGTGCCAAGCGCACGCTTGGTATGCAAAATGGTGCGGTCGACTTCGTAATTGGTGGTGGCGCTGCTGTTGCGGGTGAGGAAGTTTGCGCCGGCGCCGCCCAGACCATTGACCGCCGGATCGGTGATCGGCGCGGTGGCCGGTACCGGCGGTTGGTTGGTCAGTGCGCCGGGCACGCCGCGAGCGTCGGGGTCGCGCGTGAGCACCTCGCTGCTTTGCTGCGAACGGATCGCCTGATCGGGCGACGGGTTGGGCTTGTAACGCTCGTCGGTTTGCTCGACGCGATTGAAGTCGATGTCGGCATTCACCTGTGCGCGGAAGTTGCCCTTGCCCACCAGCGGTTCGAGAATCGTCTCGATGCGGCGCAAATAGGCCGCCTCCACTTCCTCGATATACGCCAGTTGGGTGGAATCGAGCCCCGCGTCGCGCAGCGAATCGACCTTGTGGGTGAGCAGCTTGCCGGTCTCGTCGATCACGCTGACATCGTCGTTGCTCATGTTCGGCACGCTGGAGGCGACCAGATGCACAATACCGGCCACTTGTGCGGCGTCCAGATTGCGGCCCGAATGCAGATTCACGAAGACCGATGCGGTCGGCTGTTTGGCGTCACGCAAGAAGGCGCTGCGCTTGGGCATGGCAAGGTGCACGCGCGCGCCCGCGACCGCCGCGATGGCTTGAATGGTGCGTGACAGTTCGCCTTCAAGTCCGCGCTGGTAATTGATCTGCTCGTGAAACTGCGACACGCCAAGCTTCTGATTCTCCATCAGTTCGAAGCCGACCATGCCGCCGCGCGGCAGGCCCTGCGCGGCCAATTGCAGGCGGATGTCGTGCACCCGGTCCGACGGCACCATGATCGCCGTGCCGCTGGTATTGAATTTGTAGGGGACGTTCTGTGCCTGCAACGCGGTAACGATGGCACCCCCATCGCGTTCTTCGAGATTGGAAAACAACACCGTGTAATCCGGCGCGCGGCTCCACAGCAGCACGCCCACGGCCAGCGCAATGGCCGCGGCCAATGCTGCGAGCATTGCCATCTTCTGCCGGGCGGGCAGAGCGTTGAACTTCTGTACGACTTGCTGCAACGGGGAAACCGGCGCGGCAGCAGCCTCTTGCGCGGTGGCCATGGAACGGGTCCTTCTGAATGACGCTGTTCTCGATGAACGCATTCTCACCGCCTTACCGCAAACGGCATGGCGTGAACAGCGGCAGTTTTTGCCGCCTGTTTGCCGCCTCGTACTTGCGCTCACGCCCGTAGGCTTCGCATTGTGGAAAAAATGCGAATGAGATGTGCCTGCCGTGACTGAAGCCAACGACCAAACCGACAACGCCCCGCCGCCGCTTGATGCTGCCCAGCTGGCGGAGGCCTTTGCCCAATTCTCGCGCGCTTCGGACGAGCTGACCGATGCCTACAGCGGCCTGCAAGCCCAGGTCGCGCAGCTCAACGAACGGCTCTCGGTGCTGATGACCGCCCTGCCTGCCGGCGTCGTGGTGCTCGACCGCGACGACTGCGTGGCACAGGTGAACCGCGCCGCCCAAGCCTGGCTCGGCCCCGATCTCGAGCATTTGCTTTGGATAGAGATCGGGCTGCGCTTCAACGCCACGGAAACGCCCGGTGAGATCGAGCTGGAGGTCAACGGCACGACGCGGCGCTTTGCACTCACCAACACGCCGCTCGAATCCGGCGAGGGCAGCATCGTCCTGATGAACGACATCACCGAAACCCATCGCATGCAGCGCGAGACGGAACGCAATTCCCGCCTCGCCGCGATGGGCGAGATGGTGGCAGGGTTGGCGCATCAGTTGCGCACACCCCTGTCAGCCGCAATGTTGTACACCGGTTCGCTGGGCAAGGCGCAACTGCCAGAGAGCGAGCGCGCTCGCGTGGCCGAATGCGTGGTGGAACGCCTGCGCCACCTCGAACGTCTGATCCGCGACATGCTGTTGTTTGCGCGCGGCGATTGTCTGGGGCGCGAAGCGGTGGCGGTGAGCACGCTGGTCGACGAGCTGACGCAACTCATCGATCCGATCGCGCGCTCGCGCCATCTGCATTTCGAGCATACCTGCGATTGTGGCGCCACCCAGCTCGTGGCCGACCGCAAGGCGCTGACCGGCGCGCTGACCAACCTGCTCGAGAATGCGATGCAGTTCACCTCGGACGGCGGCGACGTGCGCTTCAAGACAACCTGCGATTGCGAGGCCGTGCACTTCCGCGTTGAGGACACCGGTGCGGGCATCGCGGCGGAGCAGCAGCAGCGCCTGTTCGAGCCGTTCTACACCACGCGCCCCGAGGGTACCGGCCTCGGGCTGGCGATCGCGCGCGGTGTAGCACGCGCGCATGGCGGCGATATCGGCCTGCGCTCCCGGCTTGGCGAAGGCACGGTATTCGAACTGGTGGTACCGGTCGGTGGCGGCACAGTCGATGACGAAATCATCCTGGACGAGGTGCAGCATGTCTGAAGCCCTCAAACTCCTGCTGGTGGAAGATGACGATGCGTTGCGCGATGCGGTCTCGCTCACATTGAAGATGGCCGGTCACGACGTGACTGCCGTCGATGGCGGGCCGGCGGCGCTTGAGGCGCTCGATCATGGTGTATTCAGTCTCGTGCTCAGCGACTTGAAGATGTCGCCGATGGACGGGCTTACGTTGCTGGAAAGAATCCGCTCCCGTCTGCCGCAACTGCCGGTGATGTTGATGACCGCGTTCGGCGATGTGGAAAAGGCGGTCGCGGCGATGCGCGGCGGCGCTTGCGATTTTCTGCTCAAACCGTTCGAGCCCGACACCCTGATCGCCCACGTGCGCCGCTACGCCGCCACGCCGGATACCAGCGATGACACGGTGGCCGAAGATCCGCGCACGCGCGAATTGCTGGCCCTCGCCGAGCGTGTTGCCGATACCGACGCGACAGTGATGATCACCGGCGAATCAGGCACCGGCAAGGAAGTGTTCGCGCGCTATATACACGAACATTCGCCACGCGCGGCGCGGCGCTTTGTGGCTATCAACTGCGCCGCGATTCCCGACAATCTGCTCGAAGCCACCTTGTTCGGCCACGAAAAAGGCGCATTCACCGGCGCGCAAAGCGCTCAGGCCGGCAAGTTCGAACAGGCGGACGGGGGCACGCTGCTGCTCGACGAAATCTCCGAAATGCCGCTCGCCCTGCAGGCGAAATTGCTGCGAGTGTTGCAGGAGCGCGAGGTCGAACGTGTCGGTGGCAAGAAGCCGATCCATCTTGACTTGCGCGTACTCGCGACCAGCAACCGCGACATGGCTGCCGAGGTGGCGGCGGGGCGGTTTCGCGAAGACTTGTACTACCGCCTCAATGTGTTCCCGCTGGTCATCCCGGCGTTGCGCGAGCGTCCGGCCGATATCCTCGCACTGGCCCGTCATTTTCTGCGCCAGCACGGCTCACGCCTCGGCCGCGAAGCCACCCTGGCCGTGGATGCCGCGCAGGTGATGCTCATGCATAGCTGGCCGGGCAACGCGCGCGAACTCGAGAATGCCATGCAGCGGGCGCTTATCCTGGCTTCTGGCGGCGTCATCACGGCCGACACGCTACGTCTGTGCCTGAGTGCCGTGCCCGTCATGCCAACGGCAAGTGCTGCCGCCGTGCCGGCAAACTTTGCCGCCTCGGCCGCAAATGGCAATGGCGTCAATCCGTCGAACATGAAAGAACTTGAGCGCGAACACATCCTGACGACGCTGCGCGCGGTCGGCGGTTCACGCAAGAAAGCCGTTGAAAAGCTCGGGATATCGGAGCGCACCTTGCGCTACAAGCTGCAGCAGTATCGCGAAGAAGGCCATCCCGTCGAATGAGTCGAGTGATAATCCTGAAAACGGCGGTTGGCCGCTTGCCGGCTCCGCTAAATGTCTGAATGCATGGAAGTTTTTCACCTGATCGGCTTCACCCGTTGGGTGAGAACGCTACCCACCCGATTGCACGGCTGGCGGGCCGCCTGCCGGCGTCACCTCATTTGGCAGCTGAGGTTGCAGGGGCCGCCCCTGCGTCCTCCTCGCGCCTTGTCAGACGACCCGCCAGCCGCACACTCGGGCGCGCCCAACCGTCGTTTCCAGGATATTGGCACGTACCTTGCTCAGGCCTTGGCATCAAACGCTCTGAACTCGGAAATCTCTCATGGATAGCCGCGGCATCGATCAGGTTCTCAC
>CBDTZF010000042.1:0-12099 GCA_965364825.1 uncultured Rhodocyclaceae bacterium
GGCAGCTCTTCATCGAGCACGTGGTCTTCGCGCACGTAGCCGTGGGCGAGCACGTAATCGCCGAGTTGCTGGGTGTTGCGCAGGCCGGCACAGTGGCCGAGCATGATCCAAGCATGGGGACGCAGCACCGCAATGTGATCGGTGATGGTCTTGGCATTGGCGGGGCCGACGCCGATGTTCACCATGGTGATGCCGGCGCGGTCGTTGCGCACCATATGGTAGGCCGGCATCTGCGGCAGGTGTGGTGGCGACACGCCCTTGTCGTCACCGGGCTCGGTGGCCAGGCCGGCGCGGGGGGTCACCACATTGCCCGGCGCGACGAATGCGACGTAGTCGTGCGTGCCGGATTCGTCGACCATCATTTCATGACCGAGTTTGATGAACTCATCGATGTAGAACTGGTAGTTGGTCAACAGCACGAAGTTCTGGAAATGCTCGGCCGCGGTGCCGCAGTAGTGCCGCAAACGGTGCAGGGAGTAATCCACGCGCGGCGCGGTAAACAGCGCCAGCGGATAGCGGATCGCGCCGTCCGGGCCGGGCCGTGGATGGCGGGTGCCGTTGGCAATGCCGTCATCCATCGCGCCGAGATCGGGGAAGTCGAACAGATCGCGCATCAGGCGGCGACGCTCGGGACTCAACTGGCCCTCGATGTGATCGTTGTCGGCGACCGAAAAGTGCACCGGCATCGGCTGAGAGCCGGTGCCGATCTCGAGCGACACCTGGTGGTTCTTCATCAGCAGCCGGAACTGCTCGCGGTAGTAGTCGGCGAACAGATCCGGCCGGGTCAGCGTCGTCTCGTAGGTGCCGGGGCCTGAGACGAAGCCATAGCTCAGTCTCGAGTCGGCGCGGGCCACGGTCTCGGTGCGGATGCGCACCATCGGATACCAGGCGCGGTAGCGCCCGCCCGGATCCTCGCCGGCAACGAAGCGCCGCAGCGACTCGCGCAGAAAGGAAACGCTGTCGTCGTATATGCTGCGCACTCGTTCGAGGGCGGCAGCCGGATCGTCGTAGGAGACCGGATCGACCGCGTTGGGATCTGCATTCATGGTGCGGTCCTCTGTGCAGGGTTCAGGCGGTCGGGCCGGGCAAGCGTAGCAAATGTGGGTTGGGCTGACGCAGGAAGCCTGACAACGGGCGGCCGATCGCGCGCGAGCGGTCCAATTTAGCTAGTTTAGTGCTTCGCTTTTGAAGGAACTTGTGGTCAGCCGCACCGGTTCGCGTGATTGCCATTTTCGTGGGTGCTTCCCGCATCAAAAGGCGCTCTGGGTACCGGCCTCCGCCGGTACGACGGCGGGGGAGCCCCCACCGCCTGGCGCCACCTGAAACGCGCGTCATTCCGGCGACGGCCGGAATCCAGATAGGCGCCCGGGCCTGTAGCGACCTCCGCGGTGGGCACGACCCTGAAAATGCGGTACCGCCCAAGTTCCAAACAGAACGAAGCACCACACGAGCGACCGCCCCCATCGAGTGCCGCTTGTGGGCGGTTGGGCTTCGCTGCGCTCGGCCCAACCTACGCTGCTTACCGTTCACGCGCGGAGCGCACAGAAGCCGCTCAGTCGTGGGCATTCGGGCGGCGCACTTTCCGCAGCCGAAAACAACGCTCAAAGCACCTCGGCCGCATGATCGGCAAGCCGCGAGCGCTCGCCGCGCTGCAGCGTGATGTGCCCCGAGTGCGGCCAGCCCTTGAAGCGATCGACCACGAAGGTGAGACCGGAACTGCCCTCGGTGAGATAGGGCGTGTCGATCTGCGCGATGTTGCCCATGCAAACCACCTTGGTACCGGGGCCGGCGCGCGTGATCAGCGTCTTCATCTGCTTGGGCGTGAGGTTCTGCGCTTCGTCGATGATCAGGTATTTTTTGAGGAAGGTGCGCCCGCGCATGAAGTTGAGGCTCTTCACCTTGATGCGTGAGCGGATCAAGTCGCGCGTCGCGGCGCGGCCCCATTCGCCGCCTTCGTCGGCATTGCCGTTGAGCACCTCGAGGTTGTCCTCCAGCGCGCCCATCCACGGCGACATTTTTTCTTCCTCGGTGCCGGGCAGAAAACCGATGTCTTCGCCCACCGGCACGGTGACCCGCGTCATGATGATCTCGCTGTAGCGCTTTGCGTCGAGCGTTTGCGTAAGGCCGGCGGCGAGCGTGAGCAGCGTCTTGCCGGTGCCGGCCTGACCGAGCAGCGTGACGAAATCGATCTCCGGGTTCATCAGCAAATTGAACGCAAAGTTCTGCTCGCGGTTGCGCGCCGTGATCCCCCACACGTTGTTCTTCTGGTGTGAATAGTCGGTGAGCGTCTCGAGCACCACCGACGCATCGTCGTGCTCGACCACCCACGCGTCGAAGGGTGTCGTCTCGTTATCCTGGAAAACGAACTCGTTGGAAGTCAACTCGCTGGCCAGTGGCCCCTGCAGACGGTAGAAGGTGCGGCCTTCTTCCTTCCATGATTCGAGATTGGCGCCGTGCGTCTCCCAGAAATCGGCGCCCAGTTCGCGCGCGCCGGCATACAGCAGATCGGTGTCTTCGAGAACCTTGTCGTTGAAATAGTCCTGCGCTTCGAGGCCGAGCGCGCGCGCCTTGATGCGCATGTTGATGTCTTTCGACACCAGGATGACCGGGCGCTTGGGAAAGTGCTTTGCGAGGTGGCTCACCACCGCGAGGATGTGATTGTCTCCGCGCCCGGTCGGCAGACCCGGCGGCAGCTTCAGCTCGATCGCCTCGGTCTGCAAGAAGAGCCGACCCGTGGCCTGCTGACGCGATAGCTCCGTCAGCACAATGCCTTCGCCGATGTCATCCGGGCAGGTGCCGACAATCTCGTCGAGCATGCGGCTGGCCTGCCGCGCGTTGCGCGCGACCTCCGACATGCCCTTCTTGTTGTCGTCGAGTTCTTCGAGCGTCATGATCGGAATGAACAGATCGTGTTCGTCGAAGCGATACAGGCTGGTGGGATCGTGCATCAACACGTTGGTGTCGAGCACGAACAGTTTGGTGGTGACGGTTTTCGGCGCGCGGTGGGTGACCATGCTGGCTCCGGGGGCGTGACGGGCGTTTTCAGGTTATAGCGATTTCACGAATTCGAGCACTTCGTCAGCATGGCCGTCCACCTTGACCTTGCGCCACTCGCGGCGAATCACGCCCTCACCGTCGATCACGAAGGTGCTGCGTTCGATCCCACGCACCTGTTTCCCGTACATGTTCTTCATCTTGATGACGTCGAATGCCTGGCACGCCGCCTCATCCGCGTCGGAGAGCAGCTCGAATGGCAGTTCGAGTTTGGCTTTGAAGTTTTCATGCGACTTGATGCTGTCGCGCGAAACACCGAATACGCGGCAACCGGCAGCGACGAACTGGTCATGCAGCGCGCCGAAATCACGCGTTTCGTTGGTGCAACCGGGCGTGTTGTCTTTCGGATAGAAATACAGCGCCACCTTTTCACCGCGCAAATCGGAAAGCGCCACGGATTGGCCGCCGGTGGCGGGCAAAGTGAGGTCGGGGGCTTTGTCGAGGCTCATGGCGGTTCCTGCGTCGGGGGTTTTTTGCAGGGTAGCCGACAACCACGCGCCCTGACAACGTCGCGCAGAAAAGGCGAACGCAGGGTGGGCAATTTGTTGTCTACGCGCCGCTCACGGGGTTTCGCGTTGGCTGCACAGGCGATCGAACTCGTCGACGGGAAATCGAGAAAAGAATCCGATTTCTCCTATGCGATCGGTCCACTCTGGATTATCTGTCACCCATTTACCAACGACACATCGACTGAACGCGTAGTGAACTGTCCCTTGACCGTCCGCACGGAAAAATTCTGAACCTGCAATTTCTTCGAGTGATGGAAGCCGAAGGTCTTTTCGCGAACGGTAGGTCCTGAACGCGCTCAGATCGTAGTCCTCGCGAAAATCCACCTGCATCGCCAAACCTTCATCAAACCAGGTGGGAACATGAACGCGCCGTTGTATTACGCCGACACGTTGCGCCAACTCCGCGTGCGCCCATTCGTGGGCCGCGACGTTTTCCTCGGTGCCGTACGGTCCAAGCAAAACAACGGACGGCAGGCCGGGCGCAAAATTGGTCAGGCCGTGGCTGACTTCGAGCCCAAGAACTGGGCCATCCATACACGCAATGATGGGTTGGCTTTGCACTGACCCGAATAAGGTCTCAACAGCATGGCGAGCCTTTTTCAGCAGTTGTTCTTCGCAACTGTTTGACACTACAGCCGCGCTGACGGCACGAACCCAGCGGTAGTTAATCCCCAAATAGAGAGCGGCAAAAAAAAGGGCGGCGGTGAGTAAACGCTTGGGGACCGAATTTTTCGCGCTCACGACCGATCCCCTTTTGGCGGGTAGGGCGAAAAAGCGAAGCGCCTTCCGCCGAATGGCCGTGGTGCATCAAGCATCTCGCTCACCGCAGGCAACATCGGAGATAACGCCTCCTGCCCAATCATCCGAATAAATTCCCTGCTTCACAAAGCGAGCGTAGGGTGCATTTACCGAAGGGCATTGCACCATTCAACCGTTGATCGGTGCAAAACGGCTTTTAATCCGGGGCGCGTACCACCGGACTCCGCCCAGCTTCGTGAAGGTCGGTCCTCAACGAGTGCAACCCGGATGCAGGTCAAAGGCCGGAATCCGGGAATTGTGATTCAGAGATCAATGATTCCGGATCAATCCAGTCACAGAGGAAGACAAGCTGTCATTTCGCCTCGTCGATCATGGCCACCGTCGCCTGCTCGACCTCGGCGGCGATCTCGGACAGTTGCGGGTCGGCATTGAGCTGGCCCAGCAACCAGGCCGGCCGGATCATGCCGATCCGGGTCTTGCCGTCCTTGCGCCACACCGAAATGCGGCATGGCAGCGCCATATTCATGTCCATGTCGATGTTCATCACGTCTGCCGCCTGGCTGGGGCTACAGACCTCGAACACCTTGCATTCGTCGGTGAACGCGATGTCCTTGCTACGCAAGGTCGCGCCGAGATCGTGTATATGAAGCACGCCGAACTGGTGTTTTCGCACCGCGGCGTCGAGATCGCTGGCGGCCTGTTCGAATGTCTTGTCACTGGTCACGGTGTAATACATCACAACCTCCGTAGGCTTGGGGGTGAAATTGACGCGAGCGCGGCGGCCGCCGGTTGCAACAGAACGATGCCGACAAACAGCGCCAGCAGCAGGTACCACGGCGAGATCACTCAGCACGTAGGTGATATTAACGGATTCACTCAGCCATGGAGCCGGTAAAGCCAAGCACGGTACGTTCGATCAACATGGGCGTTCTTCTTCAGTACTCTTGATTGCTTGCCGCTGCGCCAGAACGCCTGACCGCAGCGCGTCTCCGCTATGCGGTTAGATTACGTGACGTCCCGCTCGTCCGGCTTCAGCCGCTCGATGCCAAACGCCTTCATGATGATTTTTTCGTAGATCGGATCGGCCTTGCCCTTGCGCATCTTGTGCAGGAAGTATTTTTCGTAGGCCACCTTGGCCAGGTGCACCCACTTGCCGGTCATCGACTTCGTCACATTGCGCGGCGGAATCTGCGGCAGGGCAATGAAGGCGAAACCGTTATCGCCCATGTCCGCCAAACACATTGCGTTCCACGTTGCGCGCGCCCGCACCGGCTGACCGGCGATTTCGTCGCGGAGATTGCACGCAATGGCGGTGACCATCGATTCGATCATCAGCCCGGTCTTGGGCGCGCCGGTGGGTACCGGGGTGACCTCGACCGGCGGGATGGCGACGCACACGCCGGCCGAGAAGATGTTGGGCCAGGTCGGGTTGCGCTGATGCTCGTCGATGAGGACGAAACCGCCGGGATTGACCAACCCTTCAACATCCTTCACGGCATCGACGCCGGCGAACGGCGGGATGAACATGCAATAGGTAAATGGCAACTCGTGGGCTTTTGCCACCTCACCCTGTTCGTCGAGTTGCTCGGCGTTGACCTTGTCCTCCTCTATCGACGTGACGCGTGCGTTGCTGATCCACTTGATGTGGCGTTGGCGAAGCTCCGATTCGAGCAGACCCTTGGAGTCGCCGATGCCGCCCAGACCCATGTGCCCAATGTACGGCTCAGAAGTCACGAACGTCATCGGTACGCGATCGCGCAGCTTGCGCCGCCGCAGGTCCGTATCGAGGATCATCGCGAACTCGTAGGCCGGGCCGAAGCAACTGGCACCCTGCAGCGCGCCGACCACCACCGGGCCGGGATGCTCCACGAACTCCTGGTACGCCTGCCAAGCCTTCTCGGCATGCGGACCTGTGCACACCGACTGGCTGAAGCCATCCGGCCCGCTGCCGGGCACCCGTTCGAAGGCCAGCCGCGGCCCGGTGGTAATCACCAGATAGTCGTAATCGAGGCTGGTGCCGTCTTCAAGGTCGATGCGATTGGCCTCCGGCACCACCTTGCGCGCCGGCGTCGGCACGAAGCGCATGTTGTGCGACTCGACCGGGCGCGTGACGTCCAGCCGGATGTCGTCGGGCTTGCGCCAGCCAACCGCCAGCCACGGGTTGGACGGCGTGAAGTTGAACATCGGCCCGTCTCCAATGACGGTGATCTTGTGTTCCTTGCCGATGGTCTCGCGGATTTCGTAGGCGGCCGACATCCCGCCCAGCCCCGCACCCAGAATGATAATGTTCGCCATGATGCCTGCCCTCCAGATTCAGCAGTGACTGTGAAACCGAGGCTGCGGCATTGGCTTGACGGAATGCGGTTGCCGCAGGAAAATTAGATATGCCTAATTTAGAAACATCTTAATTAAATGAACCCGGAAAAGTCAACAAGTCTGCAATCTCCGCCGGACGGGGCAAAGGTCAACCGCAGTAGCGCGGTACCGGGGCTGCCGGATATGGCACGGATGCAGGAACGCGCCGAAGAAGCTGCCCAGTTGCTGAAGTTACTCAGCAATGCGCACCGACTGCAGATCATGTGTCTGCTAGTCGATGGGGAAATGACGGTCGGGCAGATCAATGCGCGTCTGACCGATCTCAGCCAGTCGGCGCTGTCACAGCATCTGGCACGCTTGCGCGAGCAGGGCATGGTGCTCACCCGGCGCGAGGCGCAAACCATCTGGTATGCGCTCGCCGAGGGACCCTCTCAGTCCATCATGCTGACCCTGCACGGTATCTACTGCACTGACGACTAATCAGAACCTGGGCTTGACCTGTCTGCCGTTGATTGGCATTCCAGCTCAGCGACGTCGCGAAGTTTTCTGCGTCCGTCCCCGGATCAAGTCGGGGGCAGGCCTGGAAGGACGGAGTCGAAGGTGCATCCTTCGACTTTCATGCGTTGCGGTCGGGGCGAACGGTTACCGGGCGGCACGCGGCGGGCTCGAACGCGTTCGAGCGATTGCGCTGACGACCTGATACGTCCCGTCAATCCCCGTCGAAAAGTAAGGCCGCTGCCACGCTGCGGTACTCCGCCGTGAGGATATTGTAGGTGCGGCAGGCGGCGGCGAGATCCATTATTTCGATGCCGATCTGGGCGTCGATAAGCGGGCGCATCAGCGCGGGCGAGGGGAAGCGTTGCCGGCGCCCGGTGCCGATCAGGACGATTTCGACGCCGAGTGCGGCGAGTACGGCGAAATCGGATTCTTGCAGCGCGCCGAAGCCGCCGCTGGCCCAGTCGGGTTCGACACGATCGGGCAGGACGATGAGATTGCCGCTGTGGCGTGACTGGTTGACCATGACGTGATCGTCGCCGTAGGCGGTGATCACGTTCAGATCGGACGTCTGGTCTTGATGCAGTTTCATGGACGGCGCACGAGTTTCGGGTGGAATTTGCGGGTCTTTGTCAGCATGGGGTAGATTACAGTTTTTCGGATATGCGGCCAAACTGCGGTTTTTGCTGCGCCGCGGAATAACACGGTTACTGCGGGCGCGCTTTCCGTATCGCATCGATCCTGTCTCAACTGCTGGTGAAAGGAACACAAGATGAGCACGACACCCACACTCAAGGTGGCCGAAGAGGTTGGCAAGGCCACGGCCACGGTCAAGCCCGGTGCCGACGCCGCCAAGCTGCGTGCTGTGGGCAAGTCCCACAAGCTGTCCGGGGTGTGCTACGACATCCGCGGGCCGGTGCTGCATCGGGCGAAACAGCTTGAAGACGAAGGGCATCGCATTACCAAGCTGAACATCGGCAATCTGGCGTCATTCGGCTTCGAGGCGCCCGAAGAGATCGTTGTGGACGTGATCAAAAATCTGCGTGACGCTTCAGGCTATTGCGATTCGAAAGGGCTGTTCGCCGCGCGCAAGGCCGTGATGCACTACAGCCAGGAAAAGAAAATCGCCGGCGTCGAAATCGAAGACATCTATATCGGCAATGGCGCCTCCGAGCTGATCGTGATGGCCATGCAGGCGTTGCTCAACAATGGTGACGAAGTGCTGGTGCCGGCGCCGGACTATCCGCTGTGGACGGCGGCCGTCAGCCTCGCCGGTGGTTCGCCGATGCACTATGTCTGCGATGAGCAGGCTGACTGGATGCCGGATATCGACGACATCCGAAAAAAGATTTCGCCCAACACACGCGCCATTGTCATCATCAACCCGAACAACCCCACCGGCGCCCTGTACCCGGATGCCTTGCTGCGCGAGGTGCTTGAGCTTGCGCGACAGCATCAGCTGATCGTGTTTGCCGACGAGATCTACGACAAGATGCTCTACGACGGCAACACCCACACCTCCATCGCTTCGCTTGCCGACGATGTGCTGTGCGTGACTTTCAACGGGCTGTCGAAGAATTATCGTGCCTGTGGCTACCGTGCCGGATGGATGATCGTATCGGGCGAAAAGCGCCATGCTCGCGGCTACATCGAAGGGCTGGACATGCTCTCTTCGATGCGCCTGTGCTCCAACGTGCCCGGCCAGTCCGGTATCCAGACGGCGCTGGGCGGCTATCAGAGCATCGACGAATTGGTCGCCCCCGATGGCCGGCTCACCCGTCAGCGCGATCTGGCGTATGACCTCATCACCCAGATTCCGGGCGTCAGTTGCGTCAAACCCAAGGCGGCGCTCTACTTGTTTCCGAAGCTCGATCTCAAGATGTACCCGATCAAGCGCGATCAGCAGTTCATTCTTGAATTGCTCGAAGCGGAAAAGGTCTTGCTGGTGCAGGGCAGTGGCTTCAACTGGGCGCAGCCGGACCACTTCCGGGTGGTGTTCCTGCCGCACAACGACGACCTGCGCGACGCCATGGGCCGCATCGCGCGCTTCCTCGACCACTACCGCAAACGTCATCAGAGCGGCTCAGCCGCCTGAAGCGGGTAAAATGGCATCCCCGACCGTCACGCACTCGCCCACACGCGAGCAGGGCGGTCGCTTGTTTCTGCTTTCGCATGGCGTCGATGGCGGCTTTGTAACGACTCATCACTCAAGAAACCACTGCAATGAAACCGATCAATGTTGGCCTGCTCGGCATGGGCACCGTGGGTGGCGGCACCTGGACCGTCCTCACCCGTAACGCTGAAGAAATCACCCGCCGAGCCGGCCGGCCGATCACCATCACCACGGTGGCGAACCGCAACGTCGAGCGCGCCCGCAGCATCACCAACGACTCGGTCAAGCATGTCGATGATGTCTTCGCCGTGGCGATGGATCCGGACATCGACATCGTCGTTGAACTCATCGGTGGCGACACCGTGGCGCGCGAAGTGGTGCTCGCGGCCATTGAAAACGGCAAACATGTGGTCACCGCCAACAAGGCACTGGTAGCCGTGCATGGCAACGAAATTTTCGCCGCGGCGCAGCGCAAGGGCGTGATGGTAGCCTTCGAGGCGGCCGTCGCCGGCGGTATCCCGATTATCAAGGCGCTGCGTGAAGGGCTGACCGCCAACCGCATCCAGTGGTTGGCCGGCATCGTCAACGGCACCACCAATTTCATCCTCTCCGAGATGCGCGACAAGGGCCTGCCCTTTGACGAAGCGCTCAAGCAGGCGCAGGCGCTCGGCTATGCCGAGGCCGACCCGACTTTCGATATCGAAGGCAACGATGCCGCGCACAAGGCCACCATCATGGCCTCCATCGCCTTCGGCATTCCGATGCAGTTCGAGCGCGCACACATCGAAGGCATCACCCAACTCGAAGCCATTGACATCGCTTACGCCGAGCAACTGGGCTACCGCATCAAGTTGCTCGCAGTGGCGCGCAAGCACCCGCATGGCGTCGAACTGCGTGTGCACCCCACGCTGATTCCGGCGCGCTGTCTGCTCGCCAACGTGGAAGGCGCAATGAACGCGGTGCTGGTTTACGGCGACGCGGTCGGCCCGACGCTCTACTACGGCCAGGGCGCGGGTGACGAACCCACCGCCAGCGCGGTGATCGCCGATCTGGTCGACGTCACCCGCATGCACACCGCCGACCCGGAACACCGCGTGCCGCACCTCGCCTTTCAGCCCGATCAGCTCGAAGACCTCAAGGTGCTGCCGATCGAGGAGAGCCGCTGCAGCTACTACATGCGTATGCGCGTGGACGACAAGCCCGGCGTGCTTGCCGACATCACGCGCATTCTGGCCGACAATGACATCTCCATCGATGCGCTGCTGCAAAAAGCGCCGGCCGAAGGCGAGACCCGGACCGACATCATTCTGCTCACGCATGAAACGGTGGAAAAGTACGCCGATCGCGCGGTGGCGCTGATCGAGGCGCTGCCCGTGGTGGCCGGCCGCATCACGCGCCTGCGCGTGGAACAACTCGATAGCTGACGGATCAACCGGGCCTGGGCATGCACTATCTCTCCACCCGCGGGCAGTCGCCCGCGCGGCAATTCAGCGACATCCTGCTTGGCGGTCTTGCGCCCGACGGTGGCCTCTATCTGCCCGAATCGTATCCGGCGATCAGTGCCGACGATCTCACCGCGTGGCGCGCGCTGCCGTACGCCGACCTCGCTTTCGCGATCCTGTCGCGCTTCATCGATGACATCCCCGCCGACGACCTGAAAGCGATCTGCCGGAAAACCTATACCGCGCAGGTGTATGGCAACACCCGCGAGGGCAGCGACGCCGCGGCGATCACGCCGGTGACCTGGCTGGAGGTGGGTGAGGGCGCCAATCACCGCGGCGGACTCGGCCTGCTCGAACTGTCCAATGGCCCGACGCTGGCCTTCAAGGACATGGCCATGCAGCTGCTTGGCAACCTGTTCGAATACGTGCTCGAAGCGCGCGGCGAGCAGATCAACATCCTCGGTGCCACCTCCGGTGACACCGGTTCGGCCGCCGAATACGCCATGCGCGGCAAGCACAATGTTCGCGTCTTCATGCTCTCGCCGCACGGTCGTATGAGTGCCTTCCAGCGCGCGCAAATGTATTCGCTGCAAGAGCCCAACATCTTCAACATCGCCGTGAAGGGCATGTTCGACGACGCGCAAGACATCGTCAAAGCCGTCTCGAACGACGCCGCGTTCAAGGCGAAATACAAGATCGGTGCGGTCAATTCGATCAACTGGGCACGCGTCATGGCGCAGGTGGTGTACTACTTCGCCGGCTACTTCGCCGCCACCCGCGACAACGATCAGCAGGTGGATATGGCCGTGCCCTCGGGTAATTTCGGCAACATCTGCGCCGGCCACATCGCGCGCATGATGGGCCTGCCGATTCGCCGCCTGGTGTGCGCCACCAACGAGAACGACGTGCTCGACGAGTTTTTCCGCACCGGCATCTACCGCCCGCGCAAGTCCGCCGAGACACATATCACCTCCAGCCCGTCGATGGACATTTCCAAAGCGTCCAACTTCGAGCGCTTCGTGTTCGACCTCGTCGGCCGCGATCCCGCCGTGGTGCGCGAGCTGTGGCAGCAGATCGATGCCGGCGGCAGCTTCGATCTCAACGAAACGCCCTACGCGGCGCGGCTGGGCGACTTCGGTTTCGTCTCCGGCAGCAGCAGCCATGCCGACCGCCTCGCCACTATCCGCGCCACACGCGACACCTATGGCGTGCTCATCGACACCCACACCGCCGACGGACTCAAGGTCGCCACCCAGTTGCGCGACGACGACGTGCCCATGCTGGTGCTCGAAACCGCGCAGGCCGTGAAGTTCGAAGAGACGGTGCGCGAAGCGCTGGGCGAAGCGCCGCCGCGGCCGGAAGGTTTCGCGCACCTCGAAGGTCTGCCGCAGCGTTGCGAAGTGATGCCGGT
>CBDTZF010000043.1:0-12050 GCA_965364825.1 uncultured Rhodocyclaceae bacterium
CTGTTCTATGCCGACAACGTCCCCGATCTGAGCAACTTCTTCCATTCCATCCTGTTTTCCGGCGACTACATCCCGCTGCTGCTCGCCTACACGATCGTCGGCGGCACGATCGCCGGCGTGGTGTTCAGTGCGACCGCGGTATCGGTACCGATGATGATGTCGCGCGACACCGACATGATGACCGCCATGGCAACCAGCATGCGGGCCGTCACCACCAACCGTCTCCCGATGCTGGTGTGGGCAACGCTGATTGTCCTTTTAATTGCCGTAAGTTTTGCTACGCTGATGGTGGGGCTGGTGATTCTTCTACCGCTCCTCGGTCACGCGACATGGCACGCCTATCGTGACATCGTCGAGTGACACAAACCTGCGGTTAGATCCGTCGCGGGCTTACCCGGCCCGCAGCCCCCGGCCGCAACTGCCGGGGCTTGATTTTTTTCCGGCTCACCTCACGTTCGACGGCAGGATGAAGCCGCGCCGCGTGCCAAGTGATTCGTGCTTTGCCTACAATCCCTGATCAACTCGCCACAGGAAGCTGCATGTCCACCTCGCCGTCAGACAACCCCTTGCTCGATTTTTCCGGGCTGCCCCGCTTCGACCAGATCACGCCAGCGCATGTCGATCCCGCGATCCGCCATCTGCTCGATGGCGCACGCCACACCATCGACGCCTTGGGTCGCGACAGCACACCCGCCACCTGGGACGGTTTCGTCGCGCCACTGACTGAAGCGACCGAGCACCTGGAGCGCGCCTGGGGCGTGGTCGGCCACATGCACAGCGTGATGGACACGCCCGCCTGGCGCGATGCCTACAATGCGCTGCTGCCTGAAATCAGCACCTTCTATGCTGAAATCGGCCAGAACGAGGCGCTCTACGGAAAATATCGCGCGCTGCACGACAGCGCCGAATTCGCCGCCTTGCCGCCGGTGCGCCAGCGCATTGTCGAGCATGAACTGCGCGACTTCCGCCTTTCGGGCGCCGAGCTGCCCGAGGCCGACAAGCCGCGCTTCAAGGCCATTCAGGAGGAATTATCGAGCCTCGCGGCGCGCTTCTCCGAAAATCTGCTCGACGCCACCAATGCCTTCACCGAATGGGTCAGCGACGAGTCAGAACTGAGCGGCCTGCCGGACGACGCTATCGCCGCGGCGCGCGAGGCGGCCGAGAAGGACGAGAAACACGACGGCAAGGCGGGCTGGAAATTCACCCTGCAAATGCCGAGTTACTTTCCGGTGTTGCAGTACGCCGACAGCGCGCGGCTGCGTGAATCGATGTACCGCGCCAACGCCACGCGCGCCTCCGAACTCGGCAAGGCTGAGTGGGACAACGGCCCGCTGATGGGTCGCATCCTCGCGCTGCGTGCCGAGGAAGCGCGCCTGCTCGGTTACCGCAACTACGCCGAGGTGTCGCTGGTGCCGAAAATGGCTGATACAGCGGAGGAAGTTACCGCCTTCCTGTTGGAGCTATCCAGCAAGGCGCGGTCCTTCGCCGAACGCGACCTGAGCGAACTGCAAGCGTTCGCGCGCGACTCACTTGGCATCGACACCCTGCAAGCGTGGGACTTGACCTACGCCAGCGAAAAACTGCGCCAGGCGCGCTACGCCTTTTCGGAAAACGAGGTGCGCCAGTACTTCCCGCAACCACGGGTGCTCGAAGGTCTTTTCGGCGTCGTCGAATCACTCTACGGCGTGCGCATCTCCAGCGACACCGCGCCGGTGTGGGACCCGTCAGTGAATATCCTGCGCATCGACCGCGACGGCGAGCTCATCGGTCAGTTGTATATCGACCTGCATGCCCGCGACACCAAGCGCGGCGGTGCGTGGATGGACTCCGCCCGCAGCCGCCAGCGCAGCGCCACCGGCCTACTCACGCCGGTGGCCTACGTGGTGTGCAATTTCTCGCCACCCGTCGGCAACAAGCCCGCCACCTTCACCCACGACGACGTCACCACGCTGTTTCATGAATTCGGCCACGCGCTGCACCACTTGCTCACCGAAATCGACGAAGTGGCGGTCTCGGGCATTAGCGGAGTCGAGTGGGACGCCGTCGAACTGCCCAGCCAGTTCATGGAGAATTTCTGCTGGGAATGGGATGTGGTCAGCGGCATGAGCCAGCATGTCGATAGCGGGGCGCCGCTACCGCGCGAACTGTTCGACAAGATGCTCGCCGCGCGCCACTTCCAGAGCGGCATGCAGATGCTGCGGCAGATCGAACTCAGTCTCTTCGACCTGCGCCTGCATCATGAGCTGTCCGCCGACACGCCGGTACCGCCCGAGGCCATCCTCGACCTGCTCGACACGGTGCGCCGCGAGGTGGCGGTGATCACCCCGCCGCCCTGGCACCGCTTCCCGCACAGCTTCGCGCATATCTTCGCGGGCGGCTATTCGGCTGGCTACTACAGCTATAAATGGGCCGAAGTGCTCTCGGCAGACGCCTTCGCCGCGTTCGAGGAAGCCGGCAAGGATCGCGGCACACTGCTCGACCGAGAAACCGGCGAGCGTTTCTGGCGCGAGATTCTTGCCGTCGGCGGCAGCCGCCCGGCGCTCGATTCCTTTGTCGCCTTTCGGGGGCGCGAGCCGCAAGTCGATGCCTTGCTGCGGCACAGCGGCATGGCGGAGGGAGCTCAAGCCTGAAAGTGCCAGCGCTTCATCGCTTGCAGGCAGTAGCGGATACCGTTTTCGGCGGCGAGGGATCGTTTGACAATCGGCGAGATTTGTAGCTTTTAAGCTACAATGGCGCATGATTGAAATTTTTCGTTAACGACGCGACGACGGCAACGAACCTTTCACCGAATGGCTAAACGCCATGCGTGACAAGAGCGCTCAGGCCCGTACTCGTGTTCGATTACGCCGACTGGAGGCGGGCAACTTTGGCGACGACAAGCCGGTTGGCGGAGGCGTGATTGAGCTGCGTGTTGATACCGGGCCTGGATACCGTGTTTATTTGGGTCGCCACGGCAAAGCGGTAGTGATCTTGTTGTGCGGTGGTGACAAAGACGCTCAAAGTGCCGACATCAAGCGGGCGAAGGCGCTCTGGACGGTATGGAAACGGAGGCAGGCATGAACACTCACAAACTCAAAGGCGTCACATCGCACCATGAGGCGGAGATTGCCGAATTGTCCGCGGATCGTGAATTGGCGGTCGAATACCTGAAAGCGGCGATGCAATCGCTCGATGATCCCGACAACCGAGCGGCGGGTCTTCTCGCGCTGCGAACCGTTGCCGAAGCCTATGGCGGGCTGGCTGCCGTCGCAGCTCAGGCCGGTATCAGCCGTGAATCCCTATACCGGGCGCTGTCGCCCAAAGGGAATCCGACACTGAAAACCCTGCTCGCCATCCTCAAAACCGTTGGCCTACGCCTGTCCGTGGAAACGGAAGACCACGCGCCCGTTTGAGCGCAAAGTCATTGGCCGAGAGGATCTATTCCCATGAAAATCGCCACCTGGAACGTCAACTCCCTCAAAGTCCGTCTGCCGCATGTGCTCGATTGGCTGGCGGCGGAAAAGCCGGATGCGCTCTGTCTGCAGGAACTCAAGATGGTGGACACGGCGTTTCCGCTGGCCGACATCGAAGCGGCCGGCTATCGCGCCGAGTTCAACGGGCAGAAAACCTACAATGGTGTGGCGATTCTCAGCCCGCAGGCGGCGATCGACGTGGTCAAGGACATCCCGAATTTCGAGGATGTACAAAAACGCATCATCGCGGCCACGATCGGCGATGTTCGCGTTATTTGTGGCTATTTTCCTAATGGGCAAGCGGTCGGCTCGGAGAAATTCGCCTACAAGCTGAAATGGCTCGAAGCGCTCACCGGCTGGCTCGCCGACGAAATCAAGCGTTATCCCAAACTCGTGCTGGCGGGTGATTTCAACATCGCGCCGGAAGACCGCGACGCGCATCCGGACTGGAAGGACGAGATTCACGTGTCGGCACCCGAGCGCGAGGCCTTTCAGGCGCTGGTCGGGCTCGGCCTCACTGACGCGTGGCGCCTGTTCGAGCAGGAAGAGCAAAGCTTTTCATGGTGGGACTATCGCATGGGCGCTTTTCGTCGCAACTTCGGCCTGCGCATCGATCACCTGCTGATCTCGGCACCGCTGGTCGCGGCGTGTGCGCGTTGCACGATCGACAAGGCGCCACGCAAGCTGGAGCGCCCGTCGGACCACGCGCCGGTACTTGTCGAGCTGGATTTGGAGGGGTGAGCAGCGTGACGCAGGCGAGCGAACTGGCGCAGTGCTACCCGATGCTGGCCGAGTTGCCGCAACCGGCGCGCGACACCGTGCTGGCCCGCGCTCAATGGCTCAAGGTGCCGGCCGGCACGGTGCTGTTCGACGACCATCAGGCCTGTGACGGCTTCCCGTTCGTCGTCAGCGGATCGATCCGCGTCATCAAGGCCGCACCCAACGGCCGCGAATTGCCGCTGTACCGCGTCACGCCGGGCGAGACCTGTGTGATTTCCTCCTCCTGCCTGCTCGGTCAGGTCGACTACAACGCGCGTGGCATCGCCGAAACTGACACCGAAATGGTCATGCTGCCCAAGACGGTGTTTGACGATCTGCTCGGCGAGCCCGCATTCCGCAATTTTGTTTTCCACTTGTTTGCGGAGCGCATCGCCGACCTCATGCAGTTGATCGAGGAAGTCGCCTTCCACAAGCTCGACCAGCGCCTTGCCGCGGTGCTGCTCGGCAAGGGACGCATCGTGCACACCACGCACCAGCACCTGGCCGACGAGTTGGGCAGCGTGCGCGAAATCGTCAGCCGACTGCTCAAGGGATTTTCCGCGCAGGGTCTGGTGCGGCTGGCGCGCGAACAGATCGAGATCGTCGACGCCGTTGGCCTGCGTCGCCTGGCTGCGGGTTAACAGCGACGCGGGTTTACTCAGCCGCGCGCTCGGCTTCGGCGTAAAACACGAGTGGCGATTCCGGCGAGAATCCGCCCTGCGCTGTCATCGGGTCGATAGGAAATGAAGATCTGGCTCATCGCGCTCTCATCCGCGGGCGGCTCGCTCCGTTTCTACTGTAACAGGCGGCGGCCGACGCATCGTCGCTTGCGGCTATGTAACCAAGGTTACAGACGCGAGCAGCACGCGACTGATTAAATAGGCCCACATAACGCACTATCTGGACAAGGAGAAAGCCATGAAAGCGAACGTGGGTATGATCGACAAAGTATTGCGCATCGCCATCGGTACGGCACTGATCATCTGGGCCGTGATGGGTGGCCCGGTGTGGGCATGGATCGGCATCTTGCCGCTCGCGACTGGCCTCGCCGGCCGCTGCCCGGCTTACACACTGTTTGGCGCCAATACCTGCACAGTCAAGAAAACCTGACGCGTCAGAACGCACAATGAAAAGCCGGGCATGCCCGGCTTTTTTACGTCGCTCGGGGCACGCAATGATTGGCGATCGCGACGAAATCCGCCACCGCCAAACGTTCTGCACGGGCGCCCGGATCAATGCCAAGCGAGGCCAGCGCGGGCTCGTCGATGAACTCGCGCACGGTGTTGCGCAGCGTCTTTCGCCGCTGACCGAACGCGGCGGTCACGATGCGCCCGAGCAGCGCCGGATCGCCGGCGCCGAGCGCCTCGGGCGCATGCGGCACCATGCGTACGATGCTCGACACCACCTTGGGCGCCGGCCGGAAGGCCTCTGGCGGCACGTCGAACAGACGGCCCATACGGAAGCGGTATTGCAGCATCACCGACAGGCGGCCGTAATCGCGGCTGCCCGGCGCGGCCACCATGCGCGTCACCACCTCCTTTTGCAGCATGAAGCTCATGTCGCGCACCTGGTCGGCGAAGTCGGCGAGGTGAAACAGGATCGGCGTGGAGATGTTGTACGGCAGATTTCCGACGATACGCAGATCGGTGCCGAGCGCCGCAAAATCGAATTTGAGCGCGTCGCCTTCATGAATCGTCAGTTGCGTCTCGTCGAAGCGCTGGCGCAAGCGGGCGATGAGGTCACGGTCGATCTCGATCACGTCGAGATGGCCAAGTCGTTCGAGCAGCGGCACGGTCATCGCCCCCAGCCCCGGGCCGATTTCGACCACGCGCTGACCACGCTGCGGCGCGATCGCGTCCACGATCTTGCCGATGATGCTGGCGTCGGTGAGAAAGTTCTGGCCGAAGCGTTTTCGGGCCTGATGACTCATGCGCCAGCCATCTCGAAGGCAAGGCGCACCGCGGCAAACAGACTGCCAGGATCGGCCGTGCCGCTGCCGGCCAGATCGAGCGCGGTGCCATGATCGACGGAAGTGCGCACGATCGGCAGGCCGAGGGTGACGTTCACGCCGCCGCCGAAGCTGGCGTGCTTGAGAACCGGCAGCCCCTGATCGTGATACATCGCGAGCACCGCGTCGCCGGTTGCCAGCACCTTTGGCACAAACAGCGTGTCGGCCGGCAACGGCCCGATGAGCTGCATGCCGTGAGCGCGCAAGCGATCAAGCAGCGGCGTGATGATGTCGATCTCCTCGCGCCCCATGTGTCCGCCTTCACCCGCATGCGGATTGAGGCCGGCGACGAGAATGCGCGGTTGTGCGACGCCAAAACGTGTTTTGAGATCGTGATGCAGGATGTCGAGCGTTTCTGCCAGTGCGGCAGGCGTCACCGCCGCCGGCACCGCAGACAGTGGCAGATGGGTGGTCAGCAGCGCCACCCGCATGCCACCACCCACCAGCATCATCACGACCCGCGGCGTACCCGTGGCCGCGGCGAGATATTCGGTGTGGCCGGAGAAGGCGATACCCGCATCACAAATCACACCCTTGTGCACCGGCGCTGTGACCATGCCAGCAAACTCGCCCCGTTGGCAGCCGTCAATGGCGCGATCGAGCATGGCCAGCACGGCACGCGCGTTGGCGGGGTTGAGACGGCCGCAGTGCGCCGGCTGCGCCAGCGGACAATGCAGGATTTCGAGCGTACCGGGCGGCGGCACCTGGTCGGCCACATAGGCGCACAGCGGAATGTCGCATCCGAGCGCCTGCATGCGCGCGGACAGCAAATCGTGATCGACCAGCACCACGAGCCGCCCCGGCCAGTGCGCGTCGACCAGACGCAGGCACAGCTCGGGGCCGACGCCCGCCGGCTCGCCACTGGTGACGGCCAGAATGGGCGTAGTGCGCATGGCGAGAGCGTCAGTCGATGTCGTCGAGACGATACTCGACGAACACGCTGTCACGCAGCTGACGCAACCAGTCTTCGTAGGCTTCGTCCGACTTTCGCTGGCGCAGCGTGTTGCGGGCCAGCGCGCGTTTGCGCTCGTCGGAAACGTCCTCGGTGCGCCGCTCTTCGACACGGATCAGGTGCCAGCCGAACGGCGTCTTCACGGGTTCGCTCAACTGGCCGGGCTGCAACTGCTCCATCGCGCGCTCGAACTCGGGCACGGTATCACCCGGATACACCCAGCCGATCTCGCCCCCCTTGGCCGCCGACAGATCGGCCGAGTTGGCACGCGCCAGCGCAGCGAAACTCTCGCCGTTGAGGATTCGCGTGCGCAAGGTTTCGAGACGCTGGCGGGCTTCGTCGTCGCTGACCAGCGCGGAGGTCTTCACCAGAATGTGGCTGACACGGGTTTGCGGCACCGCCACCGCCGCGCTGCTTTCGCCACGTCGATCGACCATTTTGAGCAGGTGGAAGCCGGCCGGGCTGCGCAGTACCGGTGACACCTGCCCCGGCGAAAGCGAGCCCAGCGCCTCGACAAACAATACCGGAATGGCGTTGACCGGCCGCCAGCCAAGATCGCCGCCCTGCAGCGCGTCGGGTGCGTTGGAATATTCCGCCGCAAGCGCCGCGAAATCCTCGCCCGCCTGGATGCGCTCGCGCAAGGATGCCGCCTGCTGCTCCAGTGTCTGCAGCTGTTCCGGGCTGGCTGCTTCGGGCGCGCGCAGCAGGATGTGCGCGAGACGGTATTCCTGCCCGGCATCATTACCCGCATTGCTGCGCAGATAGTTGTCGATTTCCGCGTCGGTCACCACCACGCGCCCGTCGACCTCGCGCTCACGCAAGCGCGCAATCAGCATTTCCTGGCGGATGTTTTCGCGAAATGCCGGCCATGCCACGCCGTCGCTTTCGAGCGCAGTGCGAAAGGCCTCGACGCTCATCTTGTTGTTGGCGGCGACCCGTTCGATGGCCCGACTGAGCTCATCGTCATCGATTCGCAGTCCGGTTTCGGTGGCACGCTGAACCTGCGCACGCTCGACGATGAGCTGTTCGAGCACCTGGCGCTCGAGCACGCTGTCAGAGGGTAACTTCTGGCCGTCGCGTGCGAACTGGCGTTTGATGCGGGCGATCCGCTCGGCAAGCGCAGATGCAGTGATCGGTTCGTTGTCGACCACCGCCACGATACGCTCTACGAGCACGCTGGGCGCGGCAACCACACCCTGAGGCACACCGGCGCCGACAAGCAGCGCGCAGGCAAGGATCAGTCGAGAAAGCACCGTATTCATAAGCATCCTGTATCGAAAAAGCGTCGGGCCGCGCTTCAGCGTCCAAAGACCGGGTCGGCCACGGACTGGTTGATGGTGCCGTATCCACCCACCGTGCGCCGCAATAGATCCAGCGGACTTGACCCCACGCTGGCCAGATCGTTCAGCTCAAGCTGAAGGAAGATCGCCTGCGTGACGTCTTGTTCCGTCGTGGCAAAACGGTGATAGACGGTGCGAAACACCCAGCAACCGCCGTCGTATTCGAGCCCGGCCAACGCTTCGGTGACACGGTGATCGCGCAAGGAGCGATTGTAGCGCGCCACGCCGAACCAGCGCCCACCCAGCGGCCACTGCGCGGACAGGTCGAGATCACGCAACACATCGCGGGTGTAGCGGAAACCCACGTTGACCACCTTGGCGAAGCCGGGCTGGTAACGCAAATCGAAGTTGTACCTCTCGGTACTGTCGTCGCGCGGGTTGTACTGCACGTCGGTGGCCAGCGTCACCAGACGGCTCAGCCGGCCGCTGAGGCTGGCGAGAACATCGGCACGCCGGCCGGTGCGCGCCGGCACGCCGGGCAGCGTCACTCGCTGGTCATTGAAATAGTAGCGCTGGCCGATCGCTGCGCGGATGCGCTCGTCGCCGGTGTCGGCGTCGATCAGTCGCGAGGTGACCGCGGCGGTGATCTGGTTGGCGTTGGCGATGCGGTCGCCGCCGCTGAAGATGTTTTCGGAGAACATCTGCCAGAAATTGAAATCGAACAGGCCCGAGTCGAAATTGGGGATGTCGTCCTGACGACGGTAGGGAATGTAGACGTAATACAACCGCGGCTCGAGCGTCTGGATCATCTTGCGCCCGCGCCATGAAGTATCGCGTTCAAAGGCGACGGTGCTGTCGAGCGAAGCGATCGGTACCGTCCGCGAGATGCTTTCGCGGCCACCGGCGAGCGGCCGATCCAGCGAGTAATGCGTTGAATGCACGCCGATCTTGGGGGTCACGTTGATCGCCGCGGTCCCCAGGGGCCAGCGCAGGCTCGGGTAGAACGTGCTGCGGTTGCCCTCCGGCTGCGCCTCATTGGGATGCCCGAAGCGCACGAACTCGCCGCGCATGTCGAACTCGCCATTCCCCCCCACCAGCCGGTTGCCACCGACAGTGATCCGCGGCAGCCGGCGATAGGGTTCCGAACCGGAAAGCGTCTGGTAAGACTGCATCAGCGCCGATGCCGACCACCAGCTGCCCGGGGAGTAGTTCAGCGTCGCCTCGCGCACCAGATCGGTCTGCGAAGCCTGGTCGATGCGCGAGCTGAGGTCCTCGAAGTAGGCGTTGTCGGAGACCCCGTTGAGGTTGAGCCCGCCTGACCACCCGCCGCCAAAATTCTGGCTGTGCACAACGGACCCCGCGGCACGATTGTTCTGCCCGCTGGCGCGATCGTCGGGCAGCCATTCGAACTGCGTCGCACCCGTCATTGTTGGCGTGAGATAGCGGTACTCGCCGCCGAGCTGCAGACCGCGGCGCCCCATGTAGCGTCCCACCAAGGTGGCATCGTAGTTCGGCGCGATGTTCAGGTAGTACGGCACCGTGAGATCGAAACCGGTCTTGTTCGAGCTGCCGACGGTGGGCGGAAGCACGCCGGACTTGCGTTGCGCGGCGAGCGGAAACTCGACCCACGGCAGGTAGAAGATCGGCACATCCTTGAACACCACGCTGCCGTGTTTGGCGACGCCGACGTTGCGGTCGTAATCGAGTTGCAAATCGCTGGCGCGCACATACCAGTCAGGGTCAGGCGCCTTGCAAGTGCTCCAGGTGGCATCTTCGAGGCGATACTGATTTTCGCCCTCCAGGTGCAGCACGCTGGCCTCGCCACTACCGACCACGGAGCGCTGCGTACCGCCACGGCCGGCAGTGCGCGTAAAGCTATACACCGGCTGCTCGATTTCGCCGGTCTGCTCGTCGAGCCGCATGCGCGCCTTGGGGCCACTCATGCGATCCTCGCCGCGCGTTATCGACACATTGCCTTCGGCTTCCGCTTCGTCGAGCGCTTCACGGTAGACCAGCCGGTCGGCGCGCACGGTCCCACCGTCGCGCTGCAGCACCACGTTGCCGGAAGCCACCAGCTCGACATCCTGTTGACCGTCGATGCGGTCGGCATCGATAACGGTTTCGCCTTCTTCCGCGGTTCGGCTTGGCGGCGTCGGCGAGGTGGACGATGCCGGCACGGGGACGGGCGACGCCGGCACAGACGCTGGGCCGGATTGCATGGCATCCGAAGGAGCCGGCGGCGTGGTGTCCGAGGTCGCGGGCGCTTCCGGTTCGAGGGGTGCGACCGGCGGAACGGGCGCAGGCGCAGGCGCTGGTGTGGGTGTCGGCGCGGGTGTTGGCGTGGCTTTCGGCGTCGGCGGGGCGACCGGCGTGGTCACAGCCTCGGACGGGCCGCCGAGGAGATCCGGCGAGACACGCAGCGCGGGCAAACTGCCTGCGGCGCCTGCAATGGCGGGCAGTGCCGCCAACAGGCAGGGAATCACTCTCAGGGTCCAGCGCTCGAGGTGCGGCAAGAGAAGCTCCGGTCGGGTTACACGCGGGCAGACGCTGGAATCAACGGCCCGACGACAGGGTTTGATAAAGTTGGCGATTTTACACCAACAACGGAAGGCCTCAGTGCAACGACTCGCGCAACTGCAAGATTGGCTCGCCCGCCGCTTCCCCAATCGACGCATCGAACTGGCCCCGGCCTCGGCCGACGCCAGCTTTCGCCGTTACTTCCGCGTTCAGATCGAGGGCGAAAGCGAAACCCGCATCGCCATGGACGCGCCGCCCGACAAGGAAGATATTCACCCCTTCGTCGATGTGGCGCGCCTGTTCGGCGACGCCGGCGCGCAGGTGCCCGAGGTGCTGGCGAGCGACTTCGAGGCCGGTTTCCTGCTGCTCACCGATCTGGGCGACACCACTTATCTTGCGGCACTTAACGCTGACAGCGCCCATGCGCTGTATGCCGACGCGCTCGGTGCGCTGGTGTGTATCCAGCGCGCCAGCCGCCCCGGCGTGCTGCCGGACTACGACCGCACGCGATTGCTCACCGAGATGCGGCTGTTCCCCGAGTGGTATCTGGCGCGTCACAAGGAGATCATCCTGAGCGACGCCGAAAACCAGCAGCTCGAAACCACCTTCGGGCGCATTGTTGACGTCAATCTTGGCGAGCCGCAGGTGTTCGTCCATCGCGACTTCCATAGCCGCAACCTGATGGTCACGGCAGATGGCGCCGGCGTACTCGATTTCCAGGACGCCGTCTATGGTCCGATCAGCTACGACCTCGCATCGCTGTTCAAGGACGCTTACATCGACTGGGACGAAGCCTTCGTGCTCGACATGCTGGCGCGCTACTGGGAGGCTGCGCGCGGCCTCGGCCTGCCGGTGCGCGAGGATTTCGCCGAATTTCACCGCGATTTCGAATGGATGGGCGTGCAGCGCCACCTCAAGGTGCTGGGCATCTTCGCGCGCCTCTATCATCGCGACGGCAAGGCCGGCTATCTCGACGACATGCCGCGTGTGATGAACTATCTGCGCAAGGCGTGCGAACGCTATGGCGAGTTGCGCCCGCTGCGCAAGCTGCTCGATCGCGCCGATCCGGTCGACACCACGGT
>CBDTZF010000044.1:0-12001 GCA_965364825.1 uncultured Rhodocyclaceae bacterium
TTCAGCATGTCGTTGATGATCGCGAGTGGTTCGTATCGGCGCCGGGAGGTGCATCCGGACGATGACGTTGTGTTGCGCCAGCGGCGGCCGATGTGACTGTCGCCCGGTGCCATGATTCTCCCATCGGCGCGTACCGGGGCGGCCTGGATCGTGCAGCGTGCGGAAAGCAGATCATCCACTGCGCTTGCACTGCAGCATATGGTTGCTATTATTGCGTTTTTCCGCCGTTGAGGCGGGTTTGGCAAGGCGCGCAGACGCCATCGCATTTTTTACCGAGAGGATCAGACCATGGCAGTTTACGCGCTCGATACCCGCGAGCCCGTGATTGGCGAGGGAAGCTGGATCGCCGATAACGCAACCGTGATTGGCCGGGTCATTCTCGGCCGTAACGTCAGCATCTGGTACAACAGCGTGCTGCGTGGCGACAACGACCCGATCACCATCGGTGACAACACCAACATTCAGGACGGTTGCGTCTTGCATACCGATGACGGTGTGCCGCTGACACTGGGCGCCAATGTCACCATTGGCCATATGGTGATGTTGCATGGATGCACGATTGGTGACGGCACCCTGATTGGCATCAATGCGGTGGTGTTGAACAAGGCGCGCATCGGCCGCGATTGCCTGATCGGTGCAAAGACGCTGATTCCCGAAGGCCGGGATATCCCGGAGCGCTCACTGGTGGTCGGCACGCCGGGGCGCATCATTCGTACCTTGACCGATGAAGAAGTCATCCGCAACCGCCACGGCGCGGCCAATTACGTGCGCCATCTGAGCGAACACGCACAGGGACTGCGGCGGCTCGACACCCCGTCCTTACACGGCCTGCTGGTTCAATCGGCTACCGTTTAACCTGCATCAAATCATGACGCAACACAGGTGGCTAAAGTGCCGCTATCGCGTTGCTTGAACGCACCTGTCTTACTACCAAGATGTCTCCTTTGGCGCGCGATTTCGGTCGCGCGCCTTTTTATTTGACGCCCACCATCTTCACCGTCCCGCCGTAACGCGCCAGCGCGATCACCGCGACGAGGATGATGAGCCCACCGATCCACTGCAGCGGCCCGAGGTTTTCGCCGAGAAACGCCGCCGCGAGCAGCGCCGTTACCACGGGTTCGATCGTGGACAAGGTGGCCGCGTCGGCCGCGCCCAAATGGCGAATTCCAATGAACAACGCAACCATGGGGATTGCCGTCGACACCACGGCGATGGCGACTACGGCGCCCCAGGTTGTCATTGTCTGCGGAAACATCGGCCGCTCGATCAATGCAACCACGCAATACACTGCCGCCGCCGACATCGTCGTCACGGTCGCGGCGGCCAGCGGGTTTTCGGCACGCATCACCCGATTGCCAATCAACAGGTAAATGGAATAGAACACGGCGGCGAGAACGCCTAACGTGATTCCCAACGGCGTGCCGCTGACATCGGCACCGATCACCAGCGCCGTGCCTGCCAGGGCCGCGATCAAGCACACCATCCGCGCCCTCGTGAGCGCCTGATTAAACAGGACCGCGGTGAGCGCCGTGACGATGAACGGGTACAAATACAGCAACAAGGCGACGAGCGCGGCCGAGGCATGATTGAGCGCCGAAAAGAAGCTGAATGATTGCGCTACGTAGCACAAACCGCCCATGACGACGAGCATGCGAATGTTTTCCCTTCGCGGCCAGGCCAGTCGGCGATGGCGCATCAGCACTCCCATCACCGCGGCGGCGATGACAAAGCGCAACGTGAGCACGGCGATAACATCGACGCCGCCTTGATAGGCGACTTTCACGAAAATTGCCGTTGTGCCAAAGCAACTTGCGGACAACGCCACGACAAGGGCGCCAAAAATTCGTTCAGACATTGGGGCGCGGTGACGTTATGAGACTGAACCTGTTGTATTCGCGCATGTGCTTTGGGGTAAAAACGCCGGATTTACAAGACATTACACCCAAACGCTCGCGTCGTTTATTGAGTTGCTGTATAAAAAATGGCAAGTCTTTCCCTTCTTGGATGTTCATGCTTTTCACGTTCCGCCGCGCCGCCACACTTATCATTTTGCTGTTTTCGACAGCCGCGCTGCCAGCACTCGCCGACGACGCGCTGCCGACGGTTGATCTGTCGGCGCAGGGTCGCGCGCAGGCCGCGAACGATATGGCGACGGCCGAAGCGTATTTCGAGAGCACTGGCGCCAAACCGGCGGAGGTCGCGAAAACGGTCAATCGCGCCATTTCCGAAGCGCTCGAAATGGCCAAAAAGCATCCTTCGGTCAAGGTACAGACGTCGGGTACGTCGACCTGGCCGGTGTATGCCAAGAATTCACAGTCCATCACAGCGTGGCGAATGCGCGCATCCCTGTCGCTCGAAAGCCGCGACATGGCAGCGCTTTCTGCACTCATCGGTACCCTCCAGAACACCCTGGCAATCGGCAACCTGAGCTTGCAGCCCGCGCCGGAGACGGTCGAAAAAGCGGGCGAAACGGCGACTGTCGCCGCGATCGCCGCATTTCGTCAGCGCGCCAATCTGGTCGCCGACACGCTGGGTAAAAGCTACCGCATCAAGCATTTGAACATTGGCACGCAGGGCGGACCTCAGCCGATTTTTCGGGCACGCGCGATGAGCTCAGACATGGCGATGGGTGCCGCAGAAGCCGCTCCGATCGAGGCCGGTGACACCCGTATCGAAATTCAGGTTAACGGCACTATCGAACTCACGGATTGAGTAAATCATGCCACTTTCACGACTCGTTCTTATCCTCGCCGCCACGCTCTCACTGATTACGGCGAGCGCCGGAATTGCCGTCGCCGACCGCGACAGCACCGCCTACACCACCGATTTCGTCTGCCCCGACGGCGAACGTCTGCGGGTTGATTGGCGCACCGGACATGCGCGCCTGCGCAGCGGATACGGCGTCTTCAGCCTGGGTGCGGCCGACGACGGCAGCTATCACGGAGCCGGCGTTCGGATGACATTCGAATCAGACGCGCTGCAGTTCGAACGTGCAGACGCTCGCGCCATTTCCTGCCCGCAGGTACGCCACGCGACGTGATCGCGCTGATCCAGCGCGTAACGCAGGCCAGTGTCGAAGTCGATGGTCTGATCGTTGGGCGCATCGGCGCTGGCCTGCTCGCACTGCTGGCCGTTGAACCCGCTGACACTACATCGAACGTTACCCGCATGGTCGAGCGCCTGCTCGGCTATCGCGTCTTTCAGGACGCCGCCAATCGCATGAATCTGTCGTTGCGTGACACAAACGGCGGGCTGCTCCTGGTACCCCAGTTCACGCTCGCCGCTGACACACGGAAAGGAACACGACCCGGCTTCAGCACCGCCGCAACACCCGAAAAGGCGCAAGCGCTGTTCGACGCTCTTTGCCGCGAAGCAGCCGCGAAACACGACTGCGTGGCGACCGGGCGTTTTGGCACTCACATGCGGGTTTCGCTGATCAACGACGGCCCGGTCACATTTCGTCTGGACGCCTGAACCCGGCTGCTTTACGATAGGCTTGTCAGCTTTATGGGTATTCCGCGACGGTTCAGTCGCTCCAGGAGATCAATATGCCGGATCGACGTATCGCCGATGTCATTGCAGGAAAGGCCATTATCACTGCCGCCCCGACCACCAGCATTCGCGATGCCGCGATACAGATGTGCGCTGCGCGGGTTGGCGCGGTGATGATCGTGGAAGAAAGCAAGTTGATCGGCATCTTCACTGAACGCGATGCGCTCAGCCGCGTGCTCGTAAAGGATCTGGTGCCGGAAAACGTCCCCGTCTCCGAGGTGATGACGCCTGACCCGATGACCATCACGCCCGATCGCCCACTGGGCCACGCGCTGCACATGATGTTCGAAGGTGGCTACCGCCATGTGCCGGTCGTTCAGAATGGCGTGCCGGTCGGGATGGTCTCGGCGCGTGACGCGCTGGGTTCGGAAATGTCGGACTTTGAAGGCGATCTGATGCGGCGCGAACAGATCAACGAAATTCTCTGATTCGCCAAACTTACCGTTTGCCGGGCACCTGAACGAAGATCTCGTCCGGTTTGGTCAGCCCGAGTTCGAAGCGCGCGCGCTCTTCGATTGCTTCGTTGCCGGTTTTCAGATCGCGGATTTCCGCATCGAGGCCGGCATTTCTTTGTTCGAGCTGCTGATTGTGCGCTTGCTGCTCGGTGAGTGCGCGGTCGGCTTCCCATACCCGAAACCATCCCCCCTTGCCGACCCAGAGCGGATACTGAAGCGCCAACACGAGCAGAAGCAGAAGGAGGACGGGCCAGCGCATGAAACGTAATAGTCAGACAGACGTTATGCCGCCCGGCGATGCAAAGACGCCGGCCCGCCGGATGGCAGGCCGGGACCTTGACGGTCGATCAGCGGCGATGCAGATTGTAGAAGGCGCGAACGCCAGGATACGAGGCGGTATCGCCAAGATCTTCCTCGATACGCAGTAGTTGATTGTACTTGGCGATGCGATCGGAGCGCGACAGCGATCCGGTCTTGATCTGCATGGTGTTCAGCCCGACGGCGATATCGGCAATGGTTGAATCCTCGGTTTCGCCCGAACGGTGCGAAATCACTGCCGTGTAACCTGCGCGCTTCGCCATCTCGACGGCCGCAAAGGTCTCGCTCAGCGTACCGATCTGATTGATCTTGATCAGGATGGAGTTGGCGATGTTCCTGTCGATGCCTTCTTCGAGAATCTTGGTGTTGGTCACGAAAATGTCATCGCCAACCAACTGGATTTTTTTACCCAGGCGATCCGTCATCAGCTTCCAGCCGTCCCAGTCGTCCTCGGCCATGCCGTCCTCGATCGATACGATCGGGTATTTGTCGACCAGCGCAGCCATGTAGTCGGTGAAGCCGGCCGCGTCGAGCGTCAGCCCTTCGCCCTTGAGATTGTATTTGCCGTTTTTGTAGAACTCACTGGCGGCACAGTCGAGTGCCAGCAAGACATCGGTCCCCGGCTCGTATCCCGCGGCTGAGATTGCTTCCTGAATCAGGTTGAGGGCGTCTTCCGTGCCGCTCACGTTGGGCGCAAATCCGCCCTCGTCACCAACCGTCGTGGGATAACCCTTTTTGTCAGTGAGTTTCTTGAGGTGCTGGAAGACCTCCGCGCCACAGCGCAGCGCGTCGCGGAAGCTGCCCATGGACACCGGCATGATCATGCATTCCTGGATGTCCAGCGAGTTGTTGGCGTGCTCGCCACCGTTGATAACGTTCATCATCGGGACCGGCATCGACATCGGCCCGGAGCCGCCGAAGTAGCGGTATAACGGCAGGCCGGCTTCGTCTGCCGCGGCGCGCGCCACCGCCATCGAGACTGCCAGCGTGGCGTTGGCGCCGAGGCGCGATTTGTTCTCCGTGCCATCGAGTTCGATCAGCGTGCGATCGATGAACGTCTGATCTTCGGCATCGAGACCGATCAGCGCTTCGGAAATCTCCGTATTGACGTTTTCAACGGCACGCAGAACTCCCCTGCCCAGAAAACGCGCCTCATCGCCATCACGCAGTTCCATCGCTTCGCGGGACCCTGTCGAGGCACCTGACGGCACGATCGCCCGGCCCATTACGCCGGACTCCAGCAGCACGTCGGCTTCCACCGTCGGGTTGCCACGTGAATCCAGCACTTCGCGGGCAATGACATCAATAATTGCACTCATTGAACAGCTCTCCTCTCTCCGTTTTTGATTTGAACCTTCTTTTTGCAAACATCATCGGCACACGGCTGCGCCGACAGACATTCATTCCTGCTCCATGAATCCGGCCTGCTTGACCAGGCGGTCAATGTCGCGCAGCGTCGAAAGCAGCTCTTTCATTCGTGGCAGCGGCCAGGCATTGGGGCCATCTGACAAGGCCGTCTCCGGTGTCGGATGCGTCTCCATGAAGATACCGGCGACACCCACCGCAAGCGCCGCGCGGGCGAGCACCGGCACAAACTCGCGCTGCCCGCCCGATTTGGTGCCCTGCCCTCCGGGCAACTGCACCGAGTGAGTCGCGTCGAAGACCACCGGACAGCCGGTCTCGCGCATGATGGCGAGCGAGCGCATGTCGGACACCAGGTTGTTGTAACCAAACGAGGCGCCGCGTTCACACACCATGATGGTGTCGGCGCCACCGTTGGCCGCCTTGGCCTTGTCGACGACATTCTTCATGTCGCCGGGGGCAAGAAACTGGCCTTTCTTGATGTTCACCGGCTTGCCGCAGGTTGCCACCGCTTCGATGAAATCGGTTTGCCGACAGAGGAACGCCGGTGTCTGCAGAACGTCGACCGCTTCGGCGACCGCGCTGATCTCGTCAATCGAATGTACGTCGGTCAGTACCGGCACTCCCACCGTGCTGCGCACATCGGCGAGAATATCCAGCCCCTTGCGCATGCCCAGGCCGCGATATGACGTTCCCGAACTGCGGTTGGCTTTGTCGTAGGAAGATTTATAGATGAACGGGATACCGAGCTCGGCGCAAATGCCCTTCAACTCGGTGGCCGTTTCGATGGCCATCTGGTGCGATTCGATCACGCACGGCCCGGCGATGAGGAAAAATGGCTGGTCGAGTCCGACCTCGAAGTCACACAGCTTCACAAGACGCCTCCTTCGGCTCGCGCTTGGCGATCGCCGCCTGAACGAAAGCGGTGAATAGCGGATGCCCATGTCGCGGATTGGACGTGAACTCGGGGTGGAATTGGCAGCCGACAAACCACGGGTGATCCGGCAACTCGATCATTTCACACAATCCAGTGCCTGGCGCCTTGCCGGAAACGCGCAGCCCGGCGGATTCGAGTTGGCCGAGCAAGGTGTTGTTGACCTCGTAACGATGCCGGTGCCGCTCGACGATTTCTGGCTGACCGTAGATTTCCATCGCCAGCGAGCCGTGCGTGAGCTGACAGGTTTGCGCGCCAAGGCGCATCGAGCCGCCCAGGCCGGTATTCCCGTCGCGCTGTTCAAGCTGACCGCTGCGATCGAGCCATTCGGTGATCAACCCGATGACGGGGTACGGGGTGTCCGGATCGAATTCGGTGCTGTGCGCATCTTTCATGCCGGCCACATTACGCGCATATTCGATCACGGCAAGCTGCATGCCGAGACAGATACCGAGGTACGGCACTTTGTTTTCGCGTGCATATCGAATGGCCTTGATCTTGCCTTCGGTGCCGCGCTTGCCAAAGCCGCCCGGCACCAGAATGGCGTCCATTTTTTTCAGTATGCCGCAGCCTTGTGTCTCGATTTCTTCCGAATCCAGATAGTGAATATTCACTTTGCTGCGAGTGTGCAGCCCGGCGTGGTTGAGCGCTTCGATGAGCGATTTGTACGATTCGGTCAGGTCGACATATTTGCCAACGAAGGCGACGTCGATTTCACGCTCGGGATTTTCGAGTGCAAAGACGAGCCGCTCCCACACCGACAGATCGGCGGCGCGCGCGAGAATGCCCAGTTTGTGGCAGACGATTTCATCGAGCATCTGGTGGTGCAGCATGCCCGGAATCCGGTAGATCGAGTTCGCGTCGAGTGCTTCGATCACCGCCTCAGGCATGACGTTGCAGAACAGCGCGATCTTGCGGCGTTCTTCATCGGGAATCGATCGATCGGCGCGACACAGCAGGATGTCAGGCTGGATGCCGATCTGACGCAATTCCTTGACCGAGTGCTGCGTCGGCTTGGTTTTCAGCTCGCCCGCGGTCGGGATGTAAGGCAGCAAGGTGAGGTGTATGAAACAGGTGCTGCTGCGTCCTTCCTCGATGCCCATCTGGCGGATGGCTTCGAGAAACGGCAACGATTCGATATCGCCCACCGTGCCGCCGACTTCGACGATGGCCACCTCGGCACCGTCGGCGCCGCGCTTGATGAACATCTTGATTTCATCGGTGATGTGCGGGATGACCTGCACCGTCTTGCCCAGATACTCGCCCCGGCGCTCCTTTTTGAGCACCGAATCATAGATCTGCCCGGTGGTGAAGTTGTTGCGCCGTGACATGCGCGCACTGGTAAAGCGTTCGTAGTGGCCGAGGTCGAGGTCGGTCTCGGCGCCGTCTTCGGTGACGAAGACCTCGCCATGCTGAAACGGACTCATCGTGCCTGGATCGACGTTGATGTAAGGGTCGAGCTTGAGGTGGGTGACGCGGATACCGCGCGACTCAAGAATGGCCCCGAGCGAGGCGGAGGCGATGCCCTTGCCCAGCGAGGACACAACACCACCGGTAACAAACACGTACTTGGTCATGGGAAATGCTGCAGCGGGAAAGCGCAATGATAGCCGATGTGTCGAACGCAGTCAGCCGGCGGCACAGCTTCGCGCCGCCGGCCCGGACGTTGGCGTCAACCGAACGCGCGCAGTTCCCGCAACAATACTGAAAGCATCGACATATCGATGCTCGTGCTGCCCTGCACTTCCGACAACAGGTGTCGGTAACGGTGGACGAGCAGGGTATGGTGCTCGATCCACGCGGCACTGATTGCGTCAACGGCGTCGCCCTCCGGCGTCAGACACAACGCGTCGGATGCCAGTGCACGACATAGCCGTGACAGGTCGGCACGCAAGGCACTGCGCGCCAGAGCCTGCCAGCGCGTATCGGCCGGCAAGTCTGCGATGCGATGGCCCAGCCAGTGCAGATCGAGCTCGCCGGCGAGCTCGAAATACACGCCGGCGACGGTCTCCACGCTGCGTCCTGAATCCGCGGTGACCTCGACCAAATCGAGCGCCGCATACAACTCCTCAAGCGCCGCGATGCGTTCTGCCAGTGCCTGCGGCACGCCCTTCCCGGTATAGCCGGCCACAATGCCATCGACCTCTTCGCGGTAGCCGGAAGAGACCAAATCGAGTAGGTGCGGTGCAAGCGCACTCACACCGGGCGAGAAATGCGCCAGCGTGGATTGCAGATCGGGCAAGCGGTCGGGATGCGCGAGGAACCACAGCGTCGACCGATGCAGCACACGATCGACATCGAGCAACAACTGCGTCTGCACGTCGTACGCCACCTGATTGTCGAGCGCTTCGATGTCGCGCCACACGCTATTGAGGTCGAACACATCGCGCGTCAGCAGGTAAGCGCGGACGACATCGGTCGCCGACGCGCCGACATCGGCACGCACGCGATCGACAAAGGTTGCGCCGACGCGGTTGACCATACTGTTGGCGATATCGGTGGAGATGATTTCGCGGCGCAAGGCGTGCTGCGTGATGCGCTCGGCAAAACGCTCGCGCAAGGGCACCGGAAAGTAGTCCACCAGCGAGGAGGCAACATACGGATCGTCCGGCAGCTTCGACGCCAGTACCTCGTCATACAAATCGATCTTGCTGTAGGACAGCAGCACCGCGAGTTCCGGCGTCACCAGACCGATGTGGTCCGCCTTGCGATCGGCGATTTCTTCGTCCAGCGGCAGGAACTCGATCTTGCGATTGAGGCGGCCGGCGTGTGACAGGCGGCGCATGAACTCGGCCTGTGCATCGAGCAGCGCGACGCCGCGCGCCCGCATCAGCGAGAGAATGCCGGATTGCGCATAGTTGTCGCGCAGCACCAGTTCGGCAATCTCGTCGGTCATGTCGACGAGCAGTTTGTTGCGTTGCTTGAAGGTCAGCTCGCCCTCTTCGATGACGCTGTTGAGCAGGATCTTGATGTTCACTTCGTGATCCGAGCAATCCACGCCGCCCGAGTTGTCGATCGCATCGGTATTCATCTTGCCGCCGTTGAGGGCGAATTCGATCCGCCCGAGTTGCGTCGCGCCGAGATTGCCGCCCTCGCCAATGACGCGGCAGCGCAGCTCGCCACCGTTGGCGCGCACTGCATCGTTGGCGCGATCGCCGACCGCGGCGTCGGTCTCACGCGCACTCTTCACATAGGTGCCGATGCCGCCGTTGTAGAACATGTCGACCGGCGCCTTGATAATTGCGCGAATCAGGTCGGATGGCGCCAGCGCCTCGGCCTCGATGTCGAGCGCTGCGCGGACCTCCGGCGACAGCTTGATTGATTTGGCGGTACGTGGCCAGACACCACCACCTTTGGAAATCAGCGACTTGTCGTAGTCATCCCACGACGAGCGCGGCAGCGCGAACATGCGCGCTCGCTCCTCCCAGGTGGTCGCCGGGTCGGGATCGGGATCGATGAAGATGTGGCGGTGATCAAAGGCGGCAATCAACCGGATCTGCTTGGACAGCAGCATGCCGTTGCCGAATACATCGCCCGACATGTCGCCAACGCCGACTACCGAGAACGGCTCGGTTTGCGTATCCACGCCCAGTTCGCGGAAATGGCGCTTGACCGATTCCCACGCGCCCCTGGCGGTGATGGCCATCTTCTTGTGGTCATAGCCTACCGACCCACCCGAGGCGAAGGCGTCGCCAAGCCAGAAACCGTATTCTGCCGCCACTTCGTTGGCGTAATCGGAGAAGCTTGCGGTGCCCTTGTCGGCCGCAACCACCAGATACGAGTCATCTTCATCGTGACGCACGACGTCTTTGGGCGGCACCACCGTGCCCTGCACAAGGTTGTCAGTCACATCGAGCAGCCCGCGCAAGAAGTTGCGATAGCACTCGATGCCCTCCGCCAAAAGCGCCTCGCGCCCGCCCTCGACCGGCGGTTTCTTGACGACGAAGCCGCCTTTGGAACCGACCGGCACGATGACCGAGTTCTTGACGATCTGTGCCTTCACCAGGCCAAGCACTTCGGTGCGGAAATCCTCCATGCGATCCGACCAGCGCAAACCGCCGCGCGCTACTTTGCCGCCCCGCAGGTGCACACCCTCGACGCGCGGCGAATAGACAAAAATCTCGAACATCGGCAGCGGCTGCGGCAAGTTCGGGATCTTCGCCGGCGAAAGCTTGAACGACACATACGGCTTGAGATTGCCGGCAGCGTCGCGTTGGTAGTAGTTGGTCCGCAAAGTGGCCTGAATCATTGCCAGGAACTGATGCAGGATGCGGTCCTGATCAAGATTCGACACGTCACCGAGCGCTTCTTCGATCTTGCCCGCCAGCGCCGTGGTCTGCGAGACCCGGTCCCCGCTTTCCGCCGGGTCGAAGCGCAGGCGGAAGAGTTCCACCAATTGGCGCGCAATGTTCGGATAAGCGGCCAGTGTCTGTTCCATATACGCCTGACTGAACGTGAAGGCGCCGAGGCGCATGTGCTTGGCGTACGCACGCAACACGCTCACCTCACGCCAACCGAGCCTGGCCAGCAAGGTCAGTCGGTTGAAGTCGTCGTTTTCGATCTCACCGCGCCAGACGCGCAGAAACGCTTCTTGAAACAGCGGTCGAACCTCGTGGATATCCAGCGTTTCGGCACCATCGAAGCTCAGTCCGAAATCGTGAATCCACACTTCGCTGCCATCGTGCCGCTCGATCTGCGCGGGCGTCTCATCCATCGCCCGCACACCCATGTGCTCGAGCATTGGCAAGCTTTGCGAGAGCGGAACCGGTTCGTTGAGGCGGTACAGTTTCAAACGCAAGCGTCCCGCCGGACTTTCCAGAGGCAAGTAGAGATTCATGCCCAGCGCGTCGTCACCCTTCAAGCCTTCCATCTGCTCGATGTCGTGGGCGGCAACACGCGCCGGGTAGTGTTCGCGGTAGCCGGCAGGAAAACCGTCGCCATAGACTCGGCGCAGCTCAAGCCCCCGCTCTTCGCCGAACTGATCGACCAGCACCTGTTCGAGGTCATCTTCCCAGCGGCGTGAAACGCGCTCGAGGCGCTGTTCGAGGTCACGTACCTTGAACGGCGGGATTTCGGAATCACGCACCCGCACGATAATCAGGATACGCGCCAGCGCGGAGTCGGAAAACTGCACATCGAACTCCGAACTGCTGCCATTGAATGTCGCCATCAGCAATGTCTGCATGCGGATGCGATGTTCGGTGTTGTAGTTGTCCCGCGGCACATAAATGAGGCATGAGACGAAGCGCGCAAACGGATCGACCCGCACGAACAGACGCGTCCGATGGCGCTCCCCCAGCCGCAGGATGCCAAGCGCATGCTCGAACAGTTCACTCGTTGTAATCTGGAACAGTTCGTCGCGCGGGTAGCGCTCCATGAT
>CBDTZF010000045.1:0-11884 GCA_965364825.1 uncultured Rhodocyclaceae bacterium
TCGGCCGCCCTGCCTTCGTTCGGCGAGCGGGTTCGGCCAGTTCTGACCAGTCGGGAAACTTCATGACAGCCAACCAGGAAACTACCAACGTACTCGAACGCCGGATCGATTTCGCCGTCTCAAAAGACGCCGTGGATCAGGAAGTTCAGGCCCGCCTTAAACGCATGGCCCGCACCATGAAACTCCCCGGTTTCAGGCCCGGTAAAGTGCCACTCAAGATCGTCGAGCAGAGTCATGGCGCGCAGGCGCGCTCGGAAGCCATCGGCGCCGCGCTGGAAAAATCCTTTGGTGAGCGTATCCAGGAGCAGAAGCTCCGCGTCGCAGGGCAGCCACGGATCGAACCAAAGACTGACGCGAGCGAAGAAGGACTTGAATTCACCGCGGTGTTCGAGGTGTATCCGGAAATTCAGTTGGGTGATTTGAGCGACAAATCCATTGAACGTCCCACGCTTGAAGTGACTGACGCGGAAGTGGACAAGACTATTGATGTGCTGCGCAAACAGCGCACGACCTATGAGGCGCAGGAGCGCGCCGCCGCCACTGATGACCGTGTCGTCGTCGACTTTGTCGGACGCAAGGATGGTGTTGAATTCGACGGTGGCAAAGCGAACGATTTTCCGTTTGTGATCGGCGCGGGTAATATGCTCAGTGCGTTCGAAGAGGCTGTGGTTGGTCTCAAAGTCGGGGAGAACAAAACCTTTAAGATGACCTTTCCTGACGACTACAACGCAAAAGAACTCGCAGGGCAGGAAGCGGAGTTTGATGTCGCGGTGAAGGAAGTGGGCGAACCCAAACTTCCGCAGCTCGATTCGGACTTCGCCATCGCGCTTGGGATCGAGGACGGCGATGTCACCAAAATGCGCGAAGAGGTCAGAAACAATCTCGAGCGCGAAGTCAGTCGTCGAGTCAAGGCGCGCATCAAGGAGCAGGCCATGAACGCACTGCTTGACGCGAACCCGATTGAAGCGCCCAAAGCGCTCGTCGCACGCGAGGCGGAACAGCTCGCCGACAACGCGCGTCGTGACATGGAGAACCGCGGCATGAACGCCAAGGATGTGCCGGTGTCTCCCGAGTGGTTTACCGACGAGGCGCGACGTCGCGTCAAGCTGGGGCTTGTTCTCGCTGAACTGGTGAAGGAAAGAGAATTGCACGCAAAACCCGAGCAGATTCGAGCGCTTGTGGAAGATTTCGCGAAGAGCTACGAAGACCCGAAAGAAGTGATCGACTGGTACTACTCCCAACCTCAACGCCTGGCACAAGCCGAGGCTTTGGTGATTGAAGAAAACTCGGTCGAGTGGGTTCTCGCCAATGCAAAAACGGTAGACAAGCCGATCGACTTTGACGACCTCATGGGCTCTACGGCATGATGCATTTCCCTTATGGCGAAACGATGAGTTCTTCCAACACGATGGCAAGCGAGTGGAATCCGGTGGGTCTCGGCCTGGTGCCGATGGTGATCGAGCAAAGCGGTCGTGGCGAGCGCGCTTACGACATCTATTCGCGTCTGCTGAAGGAACGCGTCGTATTTCTGGTCGGGCCGGTCAACGATGTCACCGCGAATCTGATCGTCGCCCAGATGCTTTTTCTGGAGTCGGAAAATCCGGACAAGGACATTTACCTGTACATCAATTCTCCAGGTGGCGCCGTGACCTCGGGAATGGCTATTTACGACACCATGCAGTTCGTCAAGCCTGATGTAAGCACGCTGTGTATCGGACAGGCAGCGAGCATGGGGGCCTTCCTTCTGGCTGCCGGCGCGGAAGGCAAACGCTACTGCCTGCCGAACTCACGCATCATGATTCACCAACCGCTTGGCGGATTTCAGGGCCAGGCGTCGGATATCGAGATCCACGCACGCGAGATTCTCGCCTTGCGGGCTCGCCTGAATGTAATGCTGGCGAAGCATACTGGTCAAAAGAGTGAGCGGATAGAAAAAGACACCGACAGGGACAATTTCATGTCCGGTGAAGAGGCGATGCGCTACGGTATCGTTGACAAGGTGCTTTCCAGTCGCGCTGACGCGACCTGACAACCAGCGAGAGGATGCTATGACAGAAAAGAAAACGGGCGGCGAAAAGCTGCTGTACTGCTCGTTTTGCGGCAAGAGTCAGCACGAGGTCCGAAAGCTGATCGCTGGCCCGTCTGTCTTCATATGCGATGAATGCATTGATCTATGCAATGACATCATTCGCGATGAACTCGCTGGCGAGCATGGCAACGAAGAAGGGCGGAGCGATCTCCCGACCCCGAACGAAATTTTTGACATCCTGAATCAATACGTGATCGGCCAACACCAGGCCAAACGTATTCTTGCAGTGGCTGTTTATAATCACTACAAACGCTTGCGTCACCTCGATTCGACCAAGGATGAAGTCGAACTCGCGAAGAGCAATATCCTTATGGTTGGCCCGACGGGCTCGGGGAAAACGCTGCTTGCGCAGACGCTGGCGCGACTCCTGAACGTGCCATTCGTGATGGCTGATGCGACAACGCTCACGGAAGCCGGCTACGTGGGCGAGGACGTCGAGAACATCATCCAGAAGTTGCTGCAGAAGTGTGACTATGACGTCGACAAGGCGCAGCAAGGCATCGTCTATATTGACGAAATCGACAAGATTTCACGCAAATCGGATAATCCGTCGATCACTCGTGACGTATCGGGTGAGGGTGTTCAGCAGGCTTTGCTCAAGCTCATTGAGGGCACGGTCGCTGCGGTGCCGCCGCAAGGCGGTCGAAAGCACCCCAATCAAGACTTCGTGCAGATTGATACGACGAATATCCTGTTCATTTGCGGAGGTGCTTTCGACGGACTTGAAAAAGTCATTCGTGGTCGCACTGAACAGGCTGGAATTGGTTTCGGCGCCGAAGTAAGAAGCCGGGAAGGCAAGTCGGTCTCGGATACGCTGTTGCAGGTGGAGCCCGAAGACCTCGTCAAATTCGGCCTCATTCCCGAATTCGTTGGGCGCCTTCCAGTGGTTGCGACCTTGCAAGAGCTGGACGAGGAGGCCTTGGTAAAGATTCTTACCGAACCTAAGAATGCGCTCGTAAAACAATATGCAAAGCTTTTTGCGATGGAAGGCACCGAGCTTGAATTCCGTGAGTCAGCCCTGCGCGCTATCGCGGGCCGGGCACTCAAACGCCGAACTGGCGCACGCGGTCTGCGGTCAATACTTGAAGGCACGCTCCTCGACGTCATGTATGACCTGCCCACGCTGGAAAATGTCGAGAAAATCGTGATTGATGACGGCGCGGTTGATGGAAGCTCTCAACCGATCATGATCTACGCTGATCAACAGAAAGTCTCTGGCTCAAACTAAGCCTGCCCATTTGCCGTCTTGAAATCCAGTCACGGGCCCCAATCTAGGCCCGTGCATAGTTTCCAAGGAACCAATCATGTCTGGCACCGATGAGTTGCCGCAAGAGCAGATCGAGCTGCCGCTCCTTCCGCTGCGCGATGTCGTGGTTTTCCCGCATATGGTCATCCCTCTCTTCGTGGGGCGTCCGAAATCCATCAAGGCGCTTGAGAACGCAATGGAAGCAGGCAAGAGTATCTTGCTTGTCGCTCAAAAGGCCGCTGCCCAGGACGAACCGACCGCCGAGGATCTGCATGACACTGGCTGTATAGCCAATATCCTGCAGATGCTGAAACTGCCCGACGGCACGATCAAAGTGCTCGTTGAGGGCGTTCAACGTGCTCACATTGACTCGGTTGAAGACCAGGGCGTCGTTTTTACGGCGAAAACGACGCCGATACCGGTGAAGGAAGCCGCTTCGCATGAAGTCGAAGCCATGCGGCGCGCCATCGTCACGCAGTTTGACCAGTATGTGAAGCTCAACAAGAAGATTCCGCCCGAAATCCTTACCTCACTCGGAGGTATCGAGGAACCTGGTCGTCTTGCAGATACGATTGCCGCGCACCTGCCGCTAAAGCTCGAACAAAAGCAGCAAGTGCTCGAGATGGTCGACGCGGCGGAACGCCTTGAAACACTGCTGACCCAGCTTGAGTCGGAACTTGACATTCTTCAGGTGGAAAAGCGCATTCGCGGGCGTGTCAAGCGGCAGATGGAAAAAAGCCAGCGCGAGTACTACCTGAATGAACAGGTCAAGGCAATCCAGAAAGAGCTTGGCGAAGGTGAAGATGGCGCGGACCTTGAGGAGCTGGAACGTAAGATCAAGTCATCTGGAATGAGCAAGGAAGCGACTACAAAGGCGAATTCCGAACTGAAAAAGCTGCGTTTGATGTCACCGATGTCGGCCGAAGCAACGGTTGTACGCAATTACATCGATACGCTGATCGGTTTGCCCTGGAAAAAGCGTTCCCGCATTCACAAAGATCTGAACGACGCCCAGAAAGTGCTCGATACCGAGCACTACGGACTCGAACGCGTCAAAGAGCGCATTGTCGAGTACTTGGCGGTACAGCAGCGTGTTGAAAAACTCAAAGCACCGATTCTGTGCCTGGTTGGCCCTCCCGGCGTCGGCAAGACGTCGCTCGGCCAGTCAATTGCGCGGGCAACGAATCGCAAGTTTGTTCGCATGTCGCTCGGCGGTGTTCGCGACGAAGCCGAGATTCGGGGCCATCGACGAACCTACATCGGCTCAATGCCGGGTAAGATCTTGCAGAACATGAGCAAGATCGGCGTCAAGAATCCGCTATTCCTACTGGATGAAGTGGACAAAATGGGTCAGGACTTCCGCGGTGATCCGTCTTCTGCGTTGCTCGAAGTGCTCGACCCCGAACAGAATTCGACGTTCGTCGATCATTACATCGAGGTCGAATATGACTTGTCCGATGTCATGTTCGTCGCCACGGCCAATACACTCAACATCCCGGCGCCGTTGCTTGACCGGATGGAGTTGATTCGAGTGTCGGGTTACACAGAGGATGAAAAGGTCAATATCGCCCAACGCTATTTGATTCCAAAACAGATGCGTAATAACGGTTTGAAGAAGACCGAAATCTCGATTACAGAAGACGCGCTGCACGATATGGTCCGGTACTACACGCGCGAGGCCGGTGTGCGCGGGTTGGAGCGAGAGATCTCGAAGGTTTGCCGAAAGGTCGTTCGTGCGCTGGTGCTGCGTAAGCGAATGACCAAGGTTGTCGTCAATGCAAAGAATCTGGGCAAGTATCTTGGTGTGCGTCGGTACACGTTTGGCATGGCCGAGAAAGAAAACCAGATTGGTCAGGTCACCGGCCTTGCGTGGACCGAGGTCGGTGGCGAATTGCTGACCGTCGAAGCCGTTGTATTGCCCGGGAAAGGCAAGATCATTCATACGGGCAAGCTGGGCGAGGTGATGCAGGAATCGATTCAGGCGGCGCTGTCGGTGGTTCGCCGGCGCGCGGCATCGCTTGGTATTCCGGAAGATTTCTACCAGAAGAGCGATCTACATATACACCTGCCGGAAGGTGCCATTCCGAAAGATGGTCCGTCTGCGGGTGTGGCAATTACTACGGCATTGGTATCGGTTTTGACCGGGATTCCGGTGCGTTGTGACGTCGCGATGACGGGTGAAATCACCTTGCGTGGTGAAGTGCTGGCGATCGGCGGATTAAAAGAAAAACTGCTTGCAGCGGTACGCGGTGGGATACGCAAGGCGTTGATTCCGGAGGAAAACGTCAAGGACCTCGCGGACATTCCTGAGAATATCAAGAATGTGATTGAAATCACGCCGGTGAAGTGGATCGACCAGGTTCTTGTGTATGCACTGGAGACTGCGCCCGAACCTCTGGGTGATCTGCCCAAGACACAATCTCCCAAGGTTGCGGGGTCGGACCACCCGAGTGCGGACCAGAATCTCCGCGCTCACTGAGCTTCGAAATGGCCGCAATCGCGGCCATTTTCTTGCCGGGCTTCGCCACGCCGCGCCTTGACAGCTTAAAAATGCGCAAGCTATAACAACTCTGCAGTATGCAAGGACGATGTGGAGACTCTTTGGCGGGATAGCCCAAGAATCACCACGATCTCCGCACATCAGAGGAAGAAGGGGACAAAAGTGAATAAATCCGAATTGATCGATCAGATCGCCGACGATGCTGATCTCTCGAAGGCGGCGGCAGGGCGGGCGCTCGACGCCACCATATCCGCAGTTTCGAAGGCGCTCAAGGGAGGCGGGAGTGTCACGCTGGTAGGCTTCGGGACATTTTACGTCGGCAAGCGCGCAGCACGCACCGGACGGAATCCGCGTACCGGGGCAAGCATCGAGATCAAGTCGGCAATGGTCCCGAAGTTCCGCGCTGGCAAAGCGCTCAAAGATGCAGTAAACTAGCGCGCTTTAGGGCTTGCAGCCCGGATGCGGGTGCTTAGCTCAGCTGGTAGAGCGTCGCCCTTACAAGGCGAATGTCGGCGGTTCGAACCCGTCAGCACCCACCAGTGCATCGTGAGTAGTCACAGTCGTGGAGTGGTAGTTCAGTTGGTTAGAATACCGGCCTGTCACGCCGGGGGTCGCGGGTTCGAGTCCCGTCCACTCCGCCAACACCCTAAAGGCGAGCGTAGCGTTCGTCTTTTTTGATTTTCGAGTCGACTCTCCCCCTTTTCATTCGTCCTGGATCTCCGGTTAAGCTCATGTTCGAAGCTGTCCGCGGCAACAAACGCATTGCACAAGTCATAATTGTGCTCATCTCTCTTACTTTCGCGCTCTGGGGTGTCGACTCCTACATCAGCGACCGGACGACCACGAGCGAAGTCGCTTCGGTGGGCGACAGCAAAATATCAGCCTTCCAGTTCGAGCAGGCCATGCGCGAGCAGCAGGATCGCGTGCGAGCGGCAAACGAAGGCCAAGTCGATGCAGCGACGTTCAATACCCCGTTGTTCCGGCGCGCGGTACTCGAAAATCTTGTCAACCAACGGCTGCTTGCACTCTATGCCGTCGAAAATGGCCTCTCGGTGCCGGACGGGCAGTTACGCGAAACCATCGCCGGCATCGCGTCCTTTCAGGAAAATGGCCAATTTTCCATGAAAAAGTACGAGGCCCAGCTGCGCGGCCAAGGGATGAGCGAACTCGGTTTCCAGGAGCGTCTGCGTAGCGAACTTGCCAACCAGCAGATTTTGAGCGCGGTTGGGGAAGCCGCCTTTGTACCCGCATCCGCAGCGCAACGTTTCCTTGCCGCTCAGCTTGAAGAACGAACGATTCACATGGCGCAGTTCAAACCGGAGGACTACGTCGACAAGGTCAACGTGGACGGCGCCGATGCGAAGGCGTACTACGAAGCGAATACCGCCAGTTTTGAAGTGCCGGCGCGGGTCAAAGCGCGCTACGTGGTGCTCAGCCCTGCAGCTTTGCGTGAAGATGCCACGGTGACGGACGAAGAGGTACGTGCCGAATACGAACAAACAAAGCACAACTTCGGTGTCCCGGAAGAGCGAAAAGCCAGTCATATTCTGGTTCAAGTGGGTGCCGACGCTTCGGAAGACGAAATCGCACAGGCAAAGGCGAAGGCTGAGAAGTTGCTGGCCGAGGTCAAGGCGGCACCCGAGACATTTGGCGATGTCGCCAGGAAATCCTCGGACGACCCGGGTTCTGCACCGTCAGGAGGCGATCTGGGTTTTTTTGGCCACGGCGCAATGGTCAAGCCGTTTGAAGACGCGGTGTTTGGCGCTGGCGAAGGCTTGCTGCCGGAGATTGTCCGGTCAGACTTTGGCTTCCATATCCTGCGTGTCGACGAGATTCGGCCCGCAACCATTCCGCCGCTTGAGCAGGTGCGCGAGCGTATCGAATCCGAACTGCGCGAGAAGGCCGCAAGTCGACGGTTTCTTGAGGTGGCCGAGGATTTCGCAAATACCGTCTATGAGCAGCCAGATTCACTTGAACCTGCAGCGGAAGCTTTTGGCCTCGAAGTTAAGACGACGGATGCCTGGATTGAAGCGGGGGCGGAGCGGATGGCCGACATCGATAGCCCCGAGTTGGTCAACGCGCTTTTTTCGCAAGACGTATTGGTCAACAAGCACAACTCAGATGCCATTGATGTCGGAGACAACACGATGGTCGCGGTTCGTGTTGCGGCGCATGAGCCGGCGCGTCAGCGCAGTTTTGATGAGGTGAAGTCTGAAGTGGAAGCGCGCTTGCGCACAATCAAGGCGGCCGAATTGGCGAGCGCTGACGGAGTGGAGGAGCTCGCTGCGCTGAAAGCTGGCGACACGCTCTCCCTCGACTGGGGCGAAGCGATTACCGTCCAGCGTGGCCTTGCCACATTGCCGCCGCAGGCACTGGCGAAAGTGTTCTCGATGCCGGAAGGTCCGCTGCCGGCCTACGATGGGCTCGAGCTGGAAGGTGCGGGCTATGCGCTATTTCGGGTCGATTCGGTCAAGCGGGCCGAGATTAGACCGGACGATGAACGCGTCGCCGGCATCTCGCAGCAATACGCTCAATTGCTGGGTGCGCAAGACTTGCGCGCCTTCCTTGCCGAACTGCGTGAGAGCTATCCGGTAATGATCAATGCGGCGGCGATCACACCCGACGAACCGCGATAAATTAGCTGATGACGTTAAAAGGCCCGGCGCATGCGCCGGGCCTTTTTAGTTGCACGATCACTGCGCGTCGGGATTGCCTAATGCAGTGATGTTGAATCCGCAGTCCACGTACATGATTTCACCCGTTATCGCACTGGCGAGATCGGAGCACATGAATGCCGCGGCATTGCCGACTTCCTCGATGGTGACGCTTCGGCGCAATGGCGCATTATGTTCGTTGAAGGCGAGCAGCTTGCCAAAATTCCCAATGCCAGCGGCGGCCAGCGTCTTGATCGGACCGGCGGAGATCGCATTGACGCGAGTGCCTTCGGGACCGAGACACACCGAGAGATACCGAACCGAAGCTTCAAGGCTGGCTTTCGCCAGCCCCATGACATTGTAGTTCGGCATGGTGCGTACCGCGCCAAGATAGGTCAGCGTAAGCAGCGAACCGTTGCGGCCCTGCATCAGCGGTCGGGCGGCCTTGGCGAGCGCGGGGAAGCTGTAGGCGCTGATTTCCTGGGAGATGCGAAATGCGTCGCGCGACAAACCGTTGAGAAAATCGCCCTCAAGCGCGTTCGTGGGAGCGAAGGCGATCGAATGGATGACGCTGTCGACACCGTTCCACTCGTCCCCTAATTGCGAGAAGAGATCGTCGATCTGCGCATCCTGCTGAACGTCGCAGGGCAAGATGAGTGCGCTGCCAAAACCATTGGCCAGCTTTGCAACCCGCTCGTGAACGCGCTCGCTCTGGTAGGTAAATGCGAGCTCGGCCCCTTCGCGATGCAAGGCTTGGGCAATCCCATAAGCAATCGAACGATTGCTGAGCAAACCGGTCACCAGCATCCGTTTGCCGGAGAGAAATCCCATGAATGTGCGCCTAAGGTGAGCAGACTGGCGGATTATAGCTGATCCACCTGTGACGACCGGCGCATGCCGCAGGCGGATGCGGAGTTCAGCGGGCTTCGGATAAACTGCAGGCCATGTTCGACCTGCGCCGTACACCTTTGCGCGTGTTCCTGTGTGCCATCAGCGTGGCCTTGCTGAGCGCATGCGGCCGCGCCTGGAACGATCCCTATCCGCTGGCCGAGCGCGGCAAGAACATTCTCTATTCAGCGTTTACCAACCAGCCGAAACACCTCGACCCGGTGCAGTCGTACGCTGAAGACGAGGCGACTTTTCTGTACCAGATTTACGAGCCGCCGCTGCAATACCACTATCTGAATCGGCCATACGAACTGATCCCGGGATCGGCGGCGCAGATGCCGGTGATCTCGCGCTTGGACGCCGACGGTCAGACTTTGCCTGACGACGCTCCCAATGCACAGGTCGCGCGCAGCGTTTACGAAGTTCGCATCAAGCCGGGCATCCAGTATCAACCACATGCTGCATTTGCGACGCGAGATGACGGCGCCCCGGCCTACGTGCCGATGCCGCCTGACGTGCTTGGAAGCGCACAAACGATGCGCGATTTTCCGCTCACCGGCACACGCGAACTGACGGCCGACGACTTTATCTATCAACTCAAGCGTCTGGCGCATCCGTCGCTGCATTCGCCCATCCTCGAATTGATGAGTGAATACATCCCCGGCCTCAAACGCCTGCATGAGCAACTCACAGTGGAGGCGAAACGCTTGCCGGAGGGCGCGTGGCTCGACCTCGACCGTTTTTCGCTCGATGGCGTCGAACGCGTCGATCGCTACACCTACCGCATCCATCTCGAAGGCGCCTATCCGCAACTGCTGTACTGGATGACGATGCCGTTTTTCGCGCCAGTGCCGCGCGAGGTCGACCGGTTTTTCTCGCAACCCGGCATGGCGGAAAAGAACTTCACCCTAGACTGGTGGCCGGTCGGCACCGGGCCTTACATGCTGGTCGAAAACGATCCCAATGCGCGCATGGTGCTGAAGCGCAACCCGAACTACCGCGATGCAAGCTATCCGTGTGAGGGCGAACCGGACGACCGCGCCAGTGGATTGCTTGCGGATTGTGGCGCCACCATCCCCTTTGTCGACGAGGCGGTGTACTCGCGCGAGAAGGAAAGCATTCCCTACTGGACGAAGTTCCTGCAGGGCTATTACGACGCGTCCGGCCTGTCGTCCGACAACTTCGATCAGGCGGTGCAGGTGGGCAGTGGCGGCGAAGTCGGGTTGAGCGACGAGATGCGCGAACGACACATCAGCCTGGTCACCGCAGTCGAGCCGAGCACGATGTACACCGGCTTCAACATGCTCGACCCGGTGGTCGGCGGCGACAGCGAATCGGCGCGCAAATTGCGCCTGGCAATTTCCATCGCCATCGACCAGGAAGAATTCATCTCGGTGTTTCTCAACGGCCGCGGCACGCCCGCCATGAACCCGATTCCGCCGGGCGTTTTCGGAAGTATGCCGGGCGAAGAGGGTGTCAATCCGTTTGTGTATGACTGGAAGGGCGGACGAGCGGTGCGAAAACCGGTATCGGAAGCGCGCCGATTGCTGGCCGAGGCGGGCTATCCCGGCGGTCGGGACAAAACGACAGGAGAGCCGCTGGTCATCTATCTCGACACCACCTCGTCCGGACTTGGGCAGAAATCCTACGTCGACTGGCTGAGCAAGCAGTTGCGTAAAATCGATGTGCAGCTGGTGGTACGCGGCACCGATTGGAACCGCTTCCAGGACAAGCTGCGCAAGGGCAGCGCGCAGATGTTCTTTCTCGGCTGGAATGCGGATTATCCCGATCCAGAGAATTTGTACTTTTTGCTGTACGGTCCGCAAGCACGCGTCAAGAGCCAGGGAGAGAATGCAGCAAACTACGAAAACGCGAATTTCGACCGATTGTTCGAGCAGATGAAGGCGATGCGCAACGGGCCGGAGCGGCTCGATATCATCCGCCGCATGAACGCCGTCGTGCAGCACGATGCGCCATGGATTTTCGGCTTTCATCCGATGGCGTACGTGCTGCAACACGGTTGGCTGAGTAATCGCAAGCCGGGCAAAATCATCCGTAACACGCTCAAGTATCAGAAGGTGGATGTGGCCTTGCGCGAGCGCAGGCGTGCCGAATGGAACCAGCCAGTCGTGTGGCCGCTGGCGCTGATGGCCGGGTTGCTGTTGATGTTCATCTGGCCGGCGGTGCGGCGCTATCGTGCACACGAACGCCAGACGGTGCGCGTGGCCGGCGCCGAGGAGGGCTGAGACCGGCATGTTTGCTTATCTCGTCCGCCGTGCGCTCTATGCGCTACCCATCCTCATTGGCGTCAACCTCATCACCTTCGCATTGTTTTTTGTCGTCAACACGCCCGATGACATGGCACGCATGCAACTGGGCACCAAGCGTGTGACGCCGGAGGCGATCGAGCGCTGGAAGGCCGAGCGCGGTTACGACAAACCGTTGTTCTTCAATGCTGAAAAGCGCAACAGCGAAAAGTTCACCGACACCATCTTTTTCGACAAGTC
>CBDTZF010000046.1:0-11884 GCA_965364825.1 uncultured Rhodocyclaceae bacterium
GGGCGCATCTTTCTGACCCGCCCGCGCTGCTTTTTCCAGTTCCTCGACGGCGCGAACGTCCTCGCGCCCCAGTTCCTCATAGAGCTTGTGCACGCGCTCGACCAGCGCCGGCGTCAAATCGGCAGACGGCCCGGCCCCGGGTTCAGGCTTCGGCTCGGCCTGTGTGCCGGCCGGTGGTTTGTCCTTCGCCGATGACTGCGGCGCCGCCTCGGTCGCCGGTTCTGCCTCGGCTTTGCGAATCTCATGCTCGGCCTGATCCCGGTTCTGCGCTGATTGACCGTCCCGATGACCCCCTTCCTCGTCGATTTCATCGGCCCGCGCGGCGAGCTGCGGCTTCAGCGCGGCAGGCGCTTCGGGCTTGGCCGCGGGTGGGGTGATGGCTTCGGTTTCGGGCTGAGCCATTGTCCCGGAATCGGCCTTGGCGTCTGGCTCGGCCTTGGCGTCGGGCGCGGCCTTGGCGTCAGGCTCGGTATCTGTCTTGGCATCGGCTTTGGCTACCGGCTTCGCCTCGCCCCCCTTGGGGTCGAAGATGCGGTAGGCCACCAGCTTGATGCGATCGTTCAGGAGGAACCAGGCCAGCGCGTAGCCCCAGACGGCCGCTGCCCAGCCCCAGCCCAGTGGCGTCATGAAGAGGCCATACACCGCGATCAGCGTCGCCACCAGCTGGGTGCCCAGCACCGCCATCCACAGCGCCCGCGCCGGGCGGACCGACCAGAACGGCCCGCGCGTGCGGGTGAGAAAGATCGTCAGGTGGCCGGCCACCGACATCTTCAAGTACATCAGCGTCTGGATGTGCGGCCGGTCGAGATGAAAGACCCGCTCACCGAGGTAGAACAGCCCGAACGCCGCGACGACGCCGATGATGCCCAGCGTGGTCGACACCCCGAGCACCATGCGCATGTTCCAGGCCTCGGGCTGGGCCTTGTAGTGAACGTTGTCGTAGGCGATCGAGAGGATGGCGCCGTCGTTGAGCAGCGCCAGCATCACGATCATCACCGCTGTCAGCGGGTAGAAGTTGAAGATCAGGATCGCCGCGGTCATGAATAGCAGCACGCGCAGCGTCTCGGCGATGCGGTAGATCGCATAGCTGTTCATGCGCTGGAAGATGCGCCGGCTCTCCTGGATCGCCTCGATGATCACCGACAGGCCCGGCGTGGTCAGCACGATCGACGCTGCCGCGCGCGCCGCGTCGGTGGCGCCCGAGACGGCGATGCCGCAATCGGCCTTCTTCAGCGCCGGCGCGTCGTTGACGCCGTCGCCGGTCATGCCGACGATGTGGCCGTGCTTCTGCAGCACGTCGACGATGTGGAACTTGTGCTCGGGGAAGACCTGGGCAAAGCCGTCGGCCTTGGCGATGGACGCGGCGACGGCGTCGCTCTCGTCCTTCTTCGCGTCGCCCAGGCTGGCGGCGTCGAGGATGTTCGCTCCCATGCCGAGCTTCTTGGCCGTCTCCTTGGCGATGGCCAGCGCGTCGCCGGTGACCATCTTGATCTTGACGCCCATCGCCAGCGCGGTCGCGATCGTTGCCTTGGCGTCGTCGCGCGGCGGGTCGAACAATGGCAGCACGCCGACCAGCCGCCACGGCTCGTCGCCGTCGGCGCGGGCTACGCCCAGCGAGCGGAAGCCGCGCTCGGCGAAGGCGTCGACGGCCTTCTTCGCCGCCGCCTTGACGTCGTCGGCGTCGGTCGCCAGGTCGAAGATGATCTGAGGTGCACCCTTGGACACCTTGAAGGTCTTGCCGTCCTGGCCCTTGACGTCGGCCTCGGTGCGCTTGTGCACCGGGTCGAAGGGCGTGAAGTGGATGACCTGGTAGTCCTTCAGCGCCGCGCCTTCCTTGATGCCGGCAAGCACCGCGAGGTCGATGGTGTCGTCGTTGTCGGCGCGCGATGCGAGGGCGCCATCGAGGACCACCGTCGCGGCGTCGATGCCGTCGACGCAATAGGGCTCACCCAGCGACAGCTTGTTCTGCGTCAGCGTGCCGGTCTTGTCGGCGCACAGCATGTCGACACCGGCCAGTTCCTCGATCGCCACCAGCCGGCTGACGATCGCCTGCTTGCCCGACAGCAGTCGCGCGCCCACGGCCATCGTCACCGACAGTACGGTCGGCATCGCCACCGGAATCGCCGCCACCGTCAACACCAGCGCGAACTGCAGCGTTGTCAGGATCGGGTCGCCGCGAAAGATCGCCACGCCGATGATCACCGCGACCAGCGCTACCGCGAGGATGATCAGGTAGTTGCCGATCTTCAGCACCGCCTTCTGGAAGTGGCTGGCGGTGTGCGCCTGCTGGACCAGCTTGGCGGTTTTGCCGAAGTAGGTGTGGGTGCCCGTACCGTAGACCAGCGCGCTGCTCTCGCCGCGCCGGACGATGGAGCCCGAATACACGGCGTCGCCGACCTTGCGCGCGGCGGGCAGCGATTCGCCGGTGAGCGCCGATTGGTCGACCGACATCGGATCACCGTCGAGCAGCCGTGCATCCGCCGGCACGATGTCGCCCAGGCGCAGCTGGATGACGTCGCCCGGTACCAGCTCGCGCGCCGGTGGCGTGAGCCACTTGCCGTCGCGCTTGACGCGGGTCTTGGTGGCGAGCCTGGCCTTGAGCGCGGCAATCGCATTGCCGGCCGAATGCTCTTCCCAGTAGCCGACCACGGCATTGGTCAGCAGCAGCACCAGGATGATGAAGAAATCGGGCCAGTGCCCGACCACGCCCGACAGGATCACGGCGATCTCGATCATCCACGGGATCGGGCCCCAGAAGTAGCCGAGGAACTTGAGGATGGCGTTGGTCTTTTTCTCCTCGATCTCGTTCGGCCCGTATTGGGTCAGCCGCTTCTTCGCCTCGGCATCGCTCAGCCCTTCGGGTGACGAGTCGAGCTTCTTCTCGAGCTCGGCGATCGGCAGCGTCTTCAGATCATCGTTGGCGTCGGCCGGCGCCGGCTTGGGCCGTTTGGAGGTTGACGTGCTCATCTTGCAAGCCTGTGGTCGCTCAGACATTCGGGGGTGAATTCGAAGACGATGTCGCGGTCGGGCGGCGTGATCTTCTTGTTCCTGCCGGTGTAGTGCAGCCGGGAGAGGATGTCGCGCATCAGGTTCAGGCGCGCATGGTGCTTGCTGTCGGTGCGAACGATGTGCCACGGTGCCGCGGTCGTGTGCGTGGCCAGCAACATCGCGTCGCGCGCCTTTGTGTAGGCGTCCCAGTGCTTGACGGCCACCTCGTCGATCGGGCTGCTCTTCCACTGCTTGAGCGGATCTTTCTTGCGGTCGGCCAGGCGCGACTTCTGCTCCTCCTCGCTGATGTCGAGGTAGTACTTCAGCAGCTTGATGCCCGAGTCGACCAGAATGCGCTCGAAGCGAGGGGCCGCCTGCATGAACTCCTCAACTTGGCGCTTGGAGCAAAACCCCATCACCCGCTCGACGCCGGCCCGGTTGTACCAGCTGCGATTGAAGAAGACGAGTTCTTCGTCCACCGGAAGATGAGCGACGTAGCGCTCGAAGTACCACGCCCGGTCATCGCGGTCGGAGGGCTTGCCGAGCGCGACGACGCGGGTATCGCGCGGGCTCAGGTGCGCCACGATGCGCTTGATGCTGCCGTCCTTGCCGGCCGAGTCGCGGCCCTCCAGCAGCACGAGAATCCGGTCGCCCTTTCGAATGAAGTGCCGCTGCAGCTTGACAAACTCGACCTGCAGGTCGTGCAGCTCGGTTTTGTAGGATTTGTGCGGCAGCGCGGCCTCGTCGTGTGGATCGGCGCCGGCCGGTGCCGTCTCGGTGGCCACTTCGCGATCTTCCGTCGGGGAGGCCGCGGCGCCAGCCCGTTTGCTCTGTTTCTTCTTACTCATCGACGTCCTCTGGTCTGTACGCCGGCGTCGCGACACGACACCTGTGTGAGCCGAAAGTCAGCCCACGTCGCTGACTTTGAGCCCGCGGCGCGGTCGAATCTGTCTGTTAGCGCACATAGCAACATGACGAGATCGTAATGGCAGATACTTCGTGTATCACCTCGGCCGGCCGCTGATGACACCGCGGGCGACCCGTCGCGCACCGTCGTGGTCGGGCCAAGCGGTCCTTGGCAGTGCCGCCAGGCCAGCGCAGAAGACGGTCGCCAATTCGCTGCACAGAGGTGTGACCTCGATGAACGATTTCAGGCGCATAGGACGGTGCGCCAGAAATCGCACCTTCTGCGTGGGTCAAGCGGGACGAAGCAGCCCGATCTTGTCGCTCCTTGGCCCTGCACGCAGGTTCAACCTGAAAACGGCAGTTGACCGCTTGCCGTTCTGGTGAAGATATTGATTGGACTGAAGTTTTCCGCTTGACCAAGCTCACCCACTGAGTGAGTACGCTACGCGCTTGATTGCACGACTGGCGGGCCGCCCGGCTGCGTTACCTCATGTGCCAACTGAGCTTGCAGGGGCCTCAGCTGCGGCCTCCGCGCGCTTCGTCAGACGACCCGCCAGCCGCACACTCGAGCGCGTCCAACTGCCGTTTTCAGGTTGAACGCTCGCTGGAGGAAAAGGTGCCCGTCACCTGGGGCGTATAGGCGCCCACAGTTCGGGTGTCGTGCGCCGGCGCACAACGCGTGAGATCGACTGCGACGGCAAGCATCGAAATTCCGCCAGCGACGCCTTGTCTGTGGGGGTCATCTGAATGCCCATGAGTGCCGCAATCGTGCGAGCGAGCGCTCTTCGGGAGACATCGCTCGCAGCGTCGTCGGGCGATGCATCGCGGTGTATGAAGGGCACGCCTGTCGCCAGACTCTGGGCCAGACGCAACTTGAATTCCTTGAATTCGGAAAACCCCAGCGCACCGACGAAACAGGCGACCGTCGGCTGACCCACACCCACCCGGGAGGCGAGCTCCGCGATCGAGATGCTCAAGACGTCACTGGGCTGTGCGAACACGAAGTCCGCGACCGCTTGTTCAGATTTTCGTAGCCGGTCGAAACTCGCCTCGATGCGCGCTCGCAGCGGGCTACGCGTGGTGTCCGAAGTGGTCGGCGTGACCGTTGCCGGGTTCGTTAGCCACGGTCGTGCCTGATTTCAAAAAAACATGTCGTGCCGCCGCGGGCGCGCGTATTGCACAGCGCAAATCGCCTCAATCGGTCGCACCATAGAACACCTCGACCGGTGTGCGTAATTGCATCAATACCGCCGCAATGGGTGTCGACAAGGGGTTGGCCTGCGCGCACGCGCGCTCGATCACCTCACGCTTGCGCGACCCGCTGATCAGAACAAAGACAACCCGCGAATCGAGCAGCCCAGGCAGGCTCATGCTGATCCGGCCATGTGGAGCGTGCGGCGGGCGAACGGCGCCCACCGGCGCCGCATCGGGCGCGAGCAGGCCTTCCAGTTCCGCGCTTTCCGGAAAAAGCGATGCCGTATGCCCGTCCTCACCCATCCCCAACACCATGACGTCGAACGGTCGCATCATCCGTGACAAGCGCTCGGTACACGACGCTACCCCGGCCTTGGGGGTCGCTTCGCCACCGTACAGCGCCACGAATTGGGCGGTGGCCGCCTTGCCCTGCAAGAGCGCGCTGCGTACCAGACCGGCGTTGCTGTCGGGGTCGTCCGGCGGGACCCAACGCTCATCCGCGAGCGTGACATACACCTTGGCCCAGTCGAGCGCTTGTTGCGATAGCGCTTCCATGAACGCCACCGGACTGCGCCCGCCTGACACCACCAGGCTGGCCCGACCGCGGGATTCAAGCGCGCTGCGCAGCAAATCACCCACCCGTTCGGCAAGCGCTCGCGCCGCCTGCACGGCCGTGCCGTAGCTGCCACCGCCGACATGTGCGGGTAAACGCAATGGCCCGTGCGCGGGAATCGGTTCTGCGTTCGCGGGGTTCATGAGTCCTGACGCCATTCGCTGCCATCGCGCCCGAGCAAGTTGCTCGAGGCCACCGACCCCCAGGTTCCCGCCGTGTAGGACTTGGGCGTATTCGGGTCCTGCGCCCAGCCGTCGAGCACGGGTTCGATCCAGCGCCACGCCGCGTCGAGCTCGTCGCGCCTCATGAACAAGGTGAGCTTGCCGCGAATGACATCCATCAGCCGGCGCTCATAGGCCTCCCACTGACGTCCGCTGTAGGTATCGGCAAAATCCAGATTGAGCGTCACCGGTCGCAGATGCATTTCGTCGTCCGGCACCTTCGCCATCAGTATGTCAATCCAAGTCTCGTGCCGCAGCAGCAGCAAGGTAGCGTCGGCAATTTGTTGCCCACATCGCATGATCGCTCCTATCAGTACACCATTGCAAACGCGGTTCCGTTGTGTGTTGGCATCCCGGATTGATAAGGCGATTCGTCTATCGTATTTGTCTGCGAGATCAAGATACCGCGAGGCCAACAAGTTGCCCACCCTACGACGTTTTTCCGGTACGCCATCAGTCCGGTCCTGGCCGTTATGGATTGATGTTCATAACGGCCAAGAGCAGAAGTTCAGCTAGTCTCGAAAGTGGCCCCTCAAACGGCTGCTTCACCTTGAAACCTGCCGATGAGCCTACAAGAGCAAGTCGGCCGGAGCAGCCGTTCGTCTTGATCTATTTTTAGCCGTTTGCCAATGGCCGGTCTCTACGGCGCCGAATGAGTCCTTGCGACCCTGAGCTGACGGTCGCCGAGGCAAAGGCTGAGGGGCTCCTGTCCCGGCGAACCCGCCGTTCGGAAGGTAACTTGCTACGACGGCAGACTTATCGGATGTATGACGGCCCCGTCATTAGACACAACGGCGTCGACGGTCCATTGCGTCGGCTTGCACGGCCGATTACTGGAAGTCCGATTTAGAAAGGAACGACAGACTTGCCTTAGACCCTTCGGATATTCAAAGGCGCACAGGTAGGAACTACTCTTTGACGGAATGCAACAACTCCAAGAAGCGCTGTAAAAAACAGGACTAAGCTTCCAGGCTCTGGCACAAACGAAACGAGCGTCACCACGGGGCCGTGATCTGTCGTATCCCCGTAGCCTTTGTAAATAACGAAAGCCGGGGAGATTTCCGTTGTCGTGTATATCCTCTCTACATCCGACTTAAAATCCATGCTTTCTAGACTGGCTTCGAAAACTATGCTATCAAATGACCGTTCTGGACCACTGCCGAAAATAGTCCAGCCCTCAATATAAAAGAATTCGCCACCATTAAAAACTCTTGTCTCCACTGTACTAGCCCTAAAATTGGCACCACCGAGATTACCAAGTGTTACAGTTGTCGTCAGTACATCCCATGTGTTAATTTTCCCATACGAGTAATCGTAAAAAATGCTTGTATAGAGATTTAGATCCTTAACATGCGGAAGCGCGGCAACATTGAATCGATAGCCGCTTGGAGCGAAGTACGTAATACGGATCGAGTCATAATCTGAAAATCGCGCAGAGAAATTTTGGTAATCCTCAGGATTGCTAGCGACCAGAAAATCTGCCTCATAGCCCCATTAGAATTGTAATTGTGTTGCACACGCTCGATATTAAGATTTATTTCTAGTATCGACGCCATACTGGCCGACGAAATTGCGCTCATAACCAGCGAAAACAAAAAATGCTTCATAGAGGGACTCGTTATAAAAAAATGATTGCCGCTTATGTTAAGCAAAATTTATTCCATAAAACGCATTTTCAGCTAATGCTACTTATTTCATTGCATTAGATGCAACTCATCTTAGGTATCTGGCAGCTCTATGTAAGAAATACCGACACTCCCTTTTTTTCACTACCTAGCAGCTTGATGTCATGGCGTTCTTAGTAGTTAGGTGTATGCGAGCCACCCTGCCCAACTCTTCACACTACCCAGGGCTCCAGCAGCTACCCATATGCCATCAATCGTCATCGTCCTCTTCGTCGATTTCGAAGCCAAGCAGTTCGGCGCGATAGTCGTCCGAGGTAGCGGCCAGCAGTCGCTTGGTTTTGATGCTGGCCTTGCGCGAGGTGTTCAGACGCAGCACATTGAGCGCAATGTGGCGCACCAGCGCCAGATTTTGGGCGACATGACCACTGCGGCCGCGGGCGTAGTCGTCGCCGAACTGGACATCAAGGCACCAGTGCAGACGATTCTCTACTTCCCAATGGCTGCGGACGGCGTGGGCGATCTTCTCGGCGTCCGGCGCCAGGCTGCTGATGTAGTGCCGGCGCTCGACCGTCGTTCGGCCACCGACCGTGCGCGTACGCTCGACCACGGCGAAGCTTCGGAGGTCGCGCCATTGCTCGGCCTTGTAGAGCCGATCTTCCACTTCGAACGCCTGGCAGCGGCGGATCTCTTCGCGCCCGTGGCCGCGCGAGCGCGTCTCGCTCGTGCTCACTGCAACGAGTGGTGCCTCGATGCCGATGTGGGCGAGCAGGATGGATTCGAGGAGCTTTGGGTGGTTGTCCTTTACGCACAGCACGTAGTTGCCCTGGCCCTCGCGGATCTGCTGGGCGATCGCCGTTTGCGTGCGCATCGCATCGATGGTCACGATGCAATCCTTGACGTCGAGCTTGCGCAACAACTCCGGGATCGCGATGATCTCATTGGATTTCTCCGCGGTCGCCGTCTGCCCCAGCACGATGCCGACTTCCGCGGCGAAGGCGCTGACCATATGCAGCGGTGCGCCGGCAGCCTTGCTGGTCGTTCGCCGGCTCGTCTTGCCATCGATGGCGATCACCTGATCGCGGCCCAGTGCCGGTATCACCGACCCGACCCAAGTCCGAAACGCCTGCTCAAAACCCTTCGGTTCAAGCAGCGCAAAGACCCGCTCAAACGTGTCAGGCGAGGCGACGCCGTACTCCAGCGTCAGGAAGCCCCGCAGCCAATCGAGCTTGGCTCGTCCCCACTGGGAAACGTCCTCGAAATCGTCGGCGCCGCTCAGCACCGCGCACACTGCAACCATCAGCAGTTCGCTCAGAATATGCCGCGTCTGTTGCGCGCTGCGCCAGTCCTCGAGCCCTTCGAACACTTCGACCATCGACGCCAGCTTGTCCGTTTCCATGGCTCCGCCGAAAAGCCAGGAAACTACACAAAACCGGCCTCTGTGAACAGCGGTTTCGTAAGCGTCTGATCGTGAACGACATTCTTAGAGGGTCAACGACATATGGGTAGCTGCGGTAGCCCTGTCACACTACCGCGCTCCCGAGGCAGAACTGACGAAATACACCTCTCCGCCGGATGCAGTGTGGCCGTGACCTACCAATCGATGGGTTTGCAATCCATCTGTAAAAGTAGTTCGTTTGCGCGCGAAAACGGTCTGCTGCCAAAGAACCCGCGCCAAGCCGATCTCTGGGAGGGGTGTGGCGACTCGATGATCCGCTGGTTTCTACCGGTAATGTGTGTGTTTAACGCCTTTGCTTCGTTGCCCCATAGAATCCATACGCATGGTTGATCGAGTACCTGCAGGTGGCTCACCCAGGCTTTGGTGAAAGGCTTCCAGTAGGTGAGGTGCTCACCCGCCTTGCCGCCAGCCATCGTCAGCGCAACGTTTGCAAGCAGTACGCCCTGTTCCGCCCAGCTGGTAAGGTCCGAAGAGCGCAGAGTGCGCCCGATGTCCGTCTCGAACTCCTTGTGTATGTTCTTGAGTGTAGGCGGAGGCGAATCAGTGCTTACTGGCACCGAGAACGCTAATCCCATTGCATGTCCCGGTCTTGGGAACGGGTCCAGACCAAAAATAACGACCCGCACGTCGTCGGGTGCAACCAATTCAAAAGCGTGGAAGATCAGATGCGGCAACGGTCTCAGTAGTTCGGCCTGCGGCGCGACTGCAAGCAGGGCTGTGGTACCAGCAGCGTTCACCGCTGGAGTAGCCCAAGAGGTCGGCAATCTCGTCAGTGGAGGCATCGGCACCGTGAAAAATCGTTGTGAGTGAGCGAATTAACCCGAACTTATAGCACCGCGCTACGGAAACGGCGAACTATGGAAGTTGGACACATCGGACACGGCATGGACCGAACGGCAGCAGTCTAGTTGTAGCAGGCGCTCGAGCGGCCGCTCTACCTGCGGGCCGCGCGACGGGTCCTGGCCGATAGCACCTTTCCAGCATCGCGCCAGTAAGCGACCGCCCGTCGCCTCAAAGGCCAGCGGCGGGCGGTCAAGCCACGGTTCAGATTTCGATCTGCTCAGAGATCTCCAATGCATCGTCGACCTCAATCCCCAGGTACCGGACCGTCGACTCCAGCTTGGAATGGCCGAGCAGCAGCTGGACGGCCCTCAGGTTCTTCGTTCGCTTGTAGATCAGGGTCGCCTTCGTTCGCCGCATAGAGTGGGTGCCGTAGGCAACGGGGTCCAACCCGGCAGCCGTCACCCATTGTTCGACGATCCTCGCATACTGCCGGGTGGAGAGATGTGGCGAGTGATGCAGCCGGCTTGGAAAGAGAAAGTCTTCGGACTCAAGGTTCGCCTTCTCGATCCATGCCGCCACCGGCGTTCGCGTTGGCTCGGTCAGTTCGAACTGAACCGGCCTCTGCGTCTTGCGCTGCGTAACCATCGCGCGCGACAACATCTGACTTCCGTGGGTCACGTCGCGAACGCGAAGGGCGACGAGGTCACAGCCGCGCAGCTTGCTGTCGATTGCAAGATTGAACATCGCCAGATTGCGCAAGTCATGCGCGTTCTGAAGATGGATACGGATTGCCCAAATTTCCTTGGGCTTCAGTGGTGCCTTCTGCCCAACCAGCTTGCCTTTGTTCCAGGGTTCCCGATGCTCGGAGGATTCCACGACAGACTCCTTGGTGCTGTTGATCGAAGTCTGATTGTTGTTCACGGACTATGGATCGCTTTACGAAAGGATGCCATCCGCGAACTGGCCGTAGTGTCAAATTACGCCAGAACCCGGTTCATGCGTCGAAGCCGCCTCCCTCGGCAAGGGCGGCGGCATCCCGCGCGCCATGAAGGACGCGGATCACGGCGAGCTCAGTGGCACTGGCGACGTAATAGATCGCGTACGGGCTCTCAAATCCCACCCGCAGCCTGTTGGCGAACTGCTCACGGGGCGCGCCGATTCCGGGATGGCGGCACAGCTGCTTCATCTGGTTGTGAATCCGGGTCAACTGCAGAGTGGCGGTGGACTCGGAGACTTCGGAGGCAAGATACGCCCAGATTTCGGCAAGATCGGCTTCTGCTGCGTCGGTCAGGCGGAGGGGGAGCGTCCGGCTAATAGCTTCCTCCCGCGTTCGATGATCTTGTCCATGTCGAATTCGGCAACCCGACCTGCCGACAGATCGGCCATGCCTTTGTCGATATCCGCCCGCAGGGCTTCAAGCTCGCAGAGCTTAAGACTGCGTTTCACCTTCCAGTCGCGCAGCGCTTCGCGGATAACTTCGCTGGTCGAGGCGTAATCACCTTGCTCGACCGCGGATTTGATGAGGGCCACCATATCGGTTGGCATCGTGATCGTGAGACGTTCGACGGTCGGCATGATGTACTCCATGCATCTGAATCATACTTAATCATACCATCCGTTGCCGCCTCGACGCTCTTCCACTCTTGACCCAAGACAGATCAAACAACAGAAGTAGAGTTGACTGAAGCCGTTCGTTCCGCGAGGCCGAAATGACCGTTCAGGCCGAGTTGTGTGAATTGGGTATCCGGCAGGTTTCGAGGAATAGCAGCAGGTCGGTTGGCTGCTTTCCGGAATCGTCGAGTGACGGCTCATGGCCGGAAGTGTGAATTCGCAGCTAGCGTGCGTAACCTGCCATTGGTGCCGCCGAATGCCTCAGGCTTACCGTCCGCTTCGACCGAGCTCAAGACCGCCAAGACCGGAGCCCCAACATCGGCTGTACGATCATTGAGCCGTCATACGGGAGGCCTTAGGTGTCAGAACTGACCTGAGTCCTCGACAAGGCTTCGAAGCCCGCGACGACGTCGAACAATTCCTCGTCGATGTTGCTCTGGCGCAGGCGGTGAAAATTTCGGTTCAGGGTGTCCAGCAATTCAGCGAT